>CAYUEJ010000155.1:0-4462 GCA_964442565.1 uncultured Candidatus Epulonipiscium sp. | reverse complement strand
GATGTTGATAATATTACCCACGTTATTAACTATGATATTCCTGAAGAAGTGGAAAGCTATGTCCATAGGACAGGTAGGACAGGTAGGGCAGGAAAAACTGGTAAGGCCATAACATTTGCAACAGTCAAAGATACTAATTTCTTATTAGAAATTTATGATTATATCGGATTTGGAATAGATATGGTAAGTAGGCCGGATGAAGAAGAAGTAAAAAAGCTAAAGCCTATATTTGATGAAAAAATGAAAAGGAAAGTCGTTATTAAGGAAGATATAAAAAAGCAGTTAGATAAAGAAATAATGAAACTTCATATTGCAGCTGGTAAAAAAACAAAAATGAGACCGGTTGATATTGTAGGTGCAATTAGTAACCTAGAAGGTGTAACAGCTGATGATATAGGAATTATTAATATAGAGGATGTTTCGAGCTTTGTGGAGATTTTAAATAATAAGGGACCACTAGTATTAAAAGCACTTCAAACAACACCAATAAAAGGTAGACTTAGAAGAGTAAGCATAAAAAATACAGAATTATGAGGTATATCATGAAGGATAAAACCAATTTTTTAGTAACACTAGGCTTGCTAACGATAGCAATTATATGGGGGACTGGATTTATAGCAACCAAAATTGCAATAGATGAGGGGTTAAGCGCATCATTTATTACCTTTGTACGTTTTGCAGTAGCCTCAACAGTATTAGGTGTTTCGTTTAAAAAAGATATTAAGAAAATGAATAAGATGGATTTAAGAATGGGGATTATTGCAGGTGGATTTTTATTTGTAGGATTTACCTTGCAAACAATAGGGCTTAACTTTACAACTCCCTCTTCAAATGCCTTCATTACAGCAACTTCTGTTGTAATGGTTCCTTTTCTCAGTTGGATGATTTTAAAGGAAAAGCCACAAAACAAAGTATTTATAGCTGCAATAATCTGCTTAGTTGGAATTGGCATGCTAGCCTTTGGGCCAGGAGAAGACATAATACTTGGGCTAGGGGATGCCCTTACCCTTGCCTGCGCTGTAGCTTTTGCAATGCATACTGTTAGTATGGGGAAGTTTGCACCTAAGATGAACTCTAACCTATTAACATTTTTACAAATTACAACGTCAGGTGTACTTTCATTTATTATGTTTATCATTGTGGATTGCGATTTTTCCGCCTTCACATCCTATAAAGGATTGCTAGCAGTTATCTACCTGGGGATATTTAGTACATTTATTGCCTATACAATACAGACAATTTGTCAGCGCTATGCCTCCCCAAGTAAGGTGTCAATAATAGTTTCTACTGAAGCCCTATTTGGAAGCTTGTTTTCAGTAATGTTAGGTTATGAAGTCTTTACCTATTTTCTACTTATTGGCGGCGTGGCAATAATTATATCAATGCTAATAATTGAGATAGATTTTATAAGATTTAAATAAATATAAAAGGAGTAATAATAAAATGAAAAAAAGATTTTTTAGTTTAATGCTTATTATGGCTATTGTGGGCAATTTAGTATTACCTATAATGGCATCAGAAATCAAGCTCAGTACAACCCCGGAAATCATAAATAAGACTGCTTATTTACCTGTTAAGGAAGTTGCAAAACAACTAAACGCTAAGGTCGAATGGGCACAAGCATCAAGAGGGATTGTTATAATAAAAGGCTTTGAAAGAATGGAGTTAAGTGAGAGTGAATATGTTATAGGGGCAAGTGGTGAGGCCTTAATATCATTTGATACCATAGTTGCTAAATTTAATGTTGAGGCTACTTATAATGAGGGAGATAAAGGAGTTAGATTGGTACATTTAGTACCACCAACGGCGAAATTTGAGATTCCGACTGGGACCTATATGGCGGGAAGCAATATTTCAATTACTAATACAAGCCATTCACCAAATGGGGAACCTATAGTTGACAGTATATGGGAGGTTAATGGTAATCAAATATCTAAGCAGACCAATGATATAAATAAAGTTGTTAAATCCCTAAAGGATGGGACTTATACTATAAGATTAAAAGTTAAAAATTCTAAAAAGGTATGGAGTGAGTGGACAGAGCAAAAAATTGTAGTTAGTCCAAGACCCAAGCCAGCTATTACTTCCTTTGCCGCTATTAAATTAGAATGGGCACAAGGTGAGATGGTTTCATACACATATAATACGGAAGTAGAGCCAGGGATTGAGATTATAGAGACTAGGTGGACATACCAAAAAGAAGGAGAGCCCAATCCAACTGAGGGAAATGCTGATGTGTTTTTTGATGAGGGCACATACACAATCACATTAGAAGTTAAAGATCAATATGATGTGTGGAGTAATCCAGCTATAACTAAGATACATATTACAGACAAGGTAGAAAAGACAGAGCTTAGATTTAAACTAGAAAACATAAGGCATGGGGATACCTTTGAAAACAGCAAAAAGTATAACTTCCAGCAGTATGATCCAGTTGAAAATTTTGAGGTAACACGTGAAGGACCCACCCTCTTATTTAGCAACTCACCAGAAACCGTACTTAGTAAGGGGATTTTATACTCAGATAAGGTGGTAGGAGATACAAGAGTTTTATACCATCACCGTAATGGAATGAAAAATAGCTCCTCAAATACTAGACTTGTTATTGTTGTAGAGAATAAGGGAAATGAACCTGTAACAATTACCCAAACAAAAAAGAGTAATGCAGGACCATCACAAGATATATTACACCTTGGTCAAATTGTTACAAGGAGATATTTTAATTCAAATCTAAATGATAAGATTACCCTAAAACCTAATGAGAAAAGGTATTTATATGATACGGGCAAGACTGCCTGGCCAGATTATGAATCATTTTCAGGTGTTATAGATTTTAATACAAACAAGACAGTTACAGTAACAGTTGCGGCAGTGGATAGGGATTTCCATCTAAGTAACTTAGAAACTCTGCCAGTAGCTCCTAGGGATGGAATACATACTAGGGGGACCTTCCCAAAAGCTAACAAAAGGTATACAGTTTTTATACCAGGTGACAAACCAACCAAGTTAATGTTAGGACAAAAAGAGGATCAGATGGATAGCTGGTTAGAGGGATATGATGCACTTACTGGGGCTAAAGAAGTAAATAAGGGTAATTATGGTGTTATGTATGAGCTAGAATTATATCCAGAAACAAAGACAGGGGTATTGTTAAACCCAAGGGGTACATCTTTTAAGGGTAGCTATAGATGGGAGGGCTCCCAGGTTGCACTAGCACCAGTCCATGGTATGTTTATTGGCTCGCAGCGCTCATCGATAACTGGTGTAGTTAATAGTAGGGAGCTTAAAAGGTTATATTATACAATATCCAATGGCTCATCAGGACCGGTACTCTTTAACTTTATTCCAGAGGAGTTTTGGAATGATTACCAAGTAGAAAAGGATGAATAAAATAATAGTTGAGGGTATTGAGATAAGTGTTACAAGGAAAAAAATAAAAAATATAAATCTATCAGTACATCCACCAGGTGGGCAAGTGAGAATCTCTGCCCCCTTAAGAACTTCAGATAAAACTATCAAAGATTTTGTAAACTCTAAGATGCCATGGATACAAAAACATAGGGCTAGGTTTAAGAATCAGGGGGGGGTAATCCAAAATCAATATGTGGATGGTGAAATCCATTATATCCAAGGGGAAAAATATAAACTTAATATAGTCTATATAGATAAAAATCCCCAGAAGGTAGAAATTAGTGCTGCTGATTCTATAAATCTATATGTTAAGGAAGATACAACTAGGGAGGAAAGGGCAAGGATAATAAAAGAGTGGAGAAGGCAAGAGTTAAAACTTAGCATTCCCCCTTTAATTGAAAAATGGGAAAGTATTATGGGGGTTAAGGTAGAGGAGTTTGGTGTTAAGCAAATGAAGACAAGATGGGGGACTTGTAATATTGCAGCCAAAAGGATTTGGATTAACCTAGAACTATCTAATAAGACGCCAAACTGCCTAGAATATATAGTTGTGCATGAAATGGTGCATTTGCTAGAGAGGGATCATAATGAAAGATTTACAGCCTATATGGACCAGTTCTTACCGAACTGGAGGACCATAAAGGCTGAGCTTAATAATTATACTAGTTAGAGCATAGCATAGGGGATATATTGTATCCCTTATGGACTAGTGCTTTTTTTATGGATTCTATATGTTCGAAGTTCTTTGTTTCGAGAACAACCCTTAGGTAGCAACCATTAATATCAGCAGTTTCACTAGAACGCTCATGAAGAACTGAAACAACATTGGCGCCTAAGTCTGCAATAATTGTAGATACATCTTTTAATTGTCCTGGCTTGTCTACTAGTTCTATGTTAACAGAGAAGGTACGGCCAGATGTTATAAGTCCGCGGTGGATAACCCTAGATAAGATAGTAACATCAATATTACCGCCTGAAACCAGGCAAACAACTTTCTTCCCCTTAATTGGAACCTTATTAAACATGGCAGCTGCTACAGCAACAGCCCCAG
>CAYUEJ010000154.1:0-4479 GCA_964442565.1 uncultured Candidatus Epulonipiscium sp. | reverse complement strand
TTTAGTTTTTCATGGAGCATCCTATCAAAGGATATCTCTGTATTTGCAGGTTTAACTAAAGGTTTTAAATCATGGGCCTTTAATGATATGGGATTTATTTGTCTATTATTTAACTTGTTAATCATTACTAGGCAACCTCCTATGGATTATTTAGTTACCTTTTCTATATTATCAAAAGGTATTAGTTTTCCGCCTACAGATACTTGTATCTCACCATCTATAACTAGTAGATAATCCACAATTCCTTCAACTTTTACTTGGTTGCCATCAGCATCTGTCATGGTACCTATTGCATGCTTACCTGTAATTGTAGGTTTTTCAATAACATTCTTAACATCATCTACTGATACAGTTACCGCATTTTCACCTTTACCTATAACAACATGTGGTTTACCATTTTTCACAACAATCTCTTGTACTTCACCTTCGTATATAAAGTCCTTACCTGACTCTTTATCCTTTATAGAAGCTTGAACTGTTTTACCAAGAAGTTCAAAACCTGAGGATATATCTGAATCAGTTACTAGACTTGGGTCTATTACGCTTTCAACATCTTTTAGTTCTATTTCCTTACCATTTATCATAAGAAAGTTTTTGCCGTTTTTCATAACAACGCCGTCTACCTTACCAATAACCATTTCTAGCTGGTTAGTAGCTGGGTCCTTGTATGTGGCTTCTACTATTTTTCCAATTAGTCCATGGGCATTTGTTTTATCCATTGCATTGCTAATATTCATCATTTGCTCAAGGGCCGAGAACTGTGCCATTTGGGCCATGAATGCCTGGTTATCCATAGGATTAAGTGGGTCCTGGTATCTAAGCTGTGTTACTAAAAGCTGCATAAAGGCATCTTTATCTAACTCGTTTTGCGGTTTCCTAGTGGTTTTATCTGCCCTAATCTGCTCATCGTTTGGTCCTACATAGTGAACTCCCTTTGTGCTACTCATATAATTTCTCCTTTCCTTTTAATTAATATATACTACTATTTCTATGCTATAAAGTCTACTTCGTTTGAATCATCAAATATATTATCTTGCTTTGTTTCTTCCTCTATAACTTCTTCTTCCATCATAGAGCTTATTATATCAGATATATTTCTATTTGTTTTTGGCGCTTGATAGGTCTGGTTGCTTTCGCTTTGGTTATGACCTACTGCTACTTCTAACTCTTGTATAACTAAGCCTTTATCTTCTAGGCTTTCTTTTAAGCTTTGAATATTTTGCTCTAGCATAACCTTAGTCTTTTCATTCTCAACTGTGATTTGCGCTGTCATTATCCCTTGCTTTGAGATTACTTCCATACTTAGCTTACCTAGGTGTTCTGGCTTAAGTTGTATATTCATTATAGCTTCATTTTCTATTGTTGAAATTTTAATCTTATCAACTATTTGATCTAGTACCATTCTAGGGGTAACAACCTCAGCCCTTGGCATTACTGTTTCAAAGCCTTCATTTATCTGGTTACTATTGGTCCTAAATACCTCTCCCATTGACTGGGTTAGGTGGTCTAAGAACTGGTTTGCGGTACTATTTTGATTGGACGCTGACTGTTCCTCATTTTGGGATAAGCCTTCATCTGCTAACTCTGCTAGGTTAACGCTTGCCATGCCATCTGTATCTTGCTTTAAGGGCACATTGTCTGCAGCTATTTCTCTAGTCTGGTTAGTTTGTTTAACATCACTAGTTTCAATTGCAACTTTTTGCGCTGTTGCAGCTGGGCTTTGGGTTTCTGGTTTAATAGTAGCTTCCTCACTGGTTGTCTCTGCTACCTTTACATCCTGCATCATCTTATTTATTGGTTCTAATAATGCTCCATCTCCCTCTGGCGCTACTGTGTTAGCTAGATACTCTTCTACTGCTCCTGATACCACTTTGATTTCTGATGCTACTTCTGGAATTAAGAGTAAATCCATTGGATCATCTACTCCGTGTACCTGCATCATTAGTTTTTGCAAATTGTCACCTTGTAATAAGTCAGCAAGCCCTATTTGAAGTGATGCAAGTATCCCTTCTAACTCCTCTACGCTTATATCAAGTAACTGGGCTATATCTTTCATTAGCTTGGCTTCTTTTTCTTTAGCAGATAATTCTTCCAACTTAGTATCATCTGTTTTTTCTGCCTCTTTAGTAACTGGCGCTTTAGAGTCCGCTTCAACTTTTTCTTTTGCCTTTTTAGCAACATCTTCATTTGCATTGTTTACTTTTTTCTTTGAAGGCAGTTCTTGTTTTTCTTTAGATTTCTCTAGTACAGATGAAAAACTTTCTTCTTTCTTTGCATCCATTTGTGTACTTACTGGCTTTTGTGGTGCTCGTAGTGAGTTAATATCTAATCCCACTTGTTGTACATTCATTTGTCTTCCTCCTCTCTTTTATTCTGGTGATAATTGTTTTACTACTGTTGATGCTATTTTAGATTCCATCTCATCTAGAATGGCTGATGCATTTTCAGTATCCATATTGCTGAATATTGAAAGCACAATATCCATATCTGTCTGGGATAGATTTTCTAACACTTTGGCTGCCCTTGTTTCATCCATTTCAGAAATAAGAGCTGAATAATTTTTTTGTTCCTTGGTCATTTGCTGAACCTGAACAATCTGCGAATAAACAGTCTGGGCTGTTTCAGGATGGATTTGCTCATAGAATCTTACAAATTCATCTTTTTCCATATTTGCAACATTTTCATCAAAAACGCGTTTTTCTTCTTTAAAGATGGCGTATTCCTCTTCAAACACTTCTAAGTCTTCGATTTTTCCCTCAAGGTCGCTTATTCTTTTTAACTGCTCTTCCATCTCTAGCTGGGATACTTCCAGTTCTGTTTCTGTGCTACTTATAATATCAATTAGCTGTTTTTTTGTTCTCCCATCATATATGCCTTCTTCTTTTTTAGATTTCGGCAATATTTTATTGATTACTGGGATATCTTCTATTTTAGGTGCTATATATTTTTTTGTTATACCACCTACATTAAATTTAATTAGTACCACTAATAGTGCAATAAGGGCAATAATCACTATAGGTATAATATAAGACTTCTTCTTTTTCTTGGATTTAGTAGGGCGAGCATCACCTAGTATATTATCATCCGCAGTTAAATCTATAGTTACATCATCCATGGTATCACCCCCGTTAATCAGAGTTTGTATATGCAAAACTCACGATTTCATCTATAATTTGTTGTTCTTCTTTCTTTTCTTCTTCTATAAATTCTTCATGTCTTTTTTCCTTAAGTGTCTCTAATGTCTTCTTATTTTTCATAGCCTCAAGTAGTTGCAATCTTTGTTCTTCAGATTTTATACTGGCTTTTTTAACTTTTCTAGCTGCTATAACTTACAGAATCCTTAAGCCTCTGTCTATTATTATATATCGACTCATCTATCTGTTTTTTGATTGTTTTTTTGATTTTTAGTACTTCTAGTGCCTCTGCATACTCTTTTTGCTTAATATTTTCTTGTTGCTCCCTTAGATTAAGCACGTTTTGCAACTCGTATTTAAAAGTAGACATATATGCCTCCTAACTTAATTACAAGATTCCCCTAAAAGCGTCAACACATCATCAAACTCAATTTTTTCATCTACTTGCTGCCTTAGGAAGTCAATTATTTTTGGGTGCTTGTCAATAGCCTCGTCTATATCAGAGTTACTACCTTCAACATAGGCGCCTATGTTTATTAGATCCTCTGATTCGCTATATATGGCAAGATGTTTCTTAAGCTCTGATGCTGCTGCCTTATGTTCCGGGCTGGCAATATCACTCATAACCCTTGATATGCTTTGCAGAACGTCTATTGCTGGGTAGTGATTTCTATGGGCTAGCTTCCTTGATAGCACAACGTGACCATCTAGTATCCCCCTAACAGTATCTGTAACTGGCTCATTCATATCATCACCATCTACTAGCACTGTGTATATCCCTGTAATACTTCCTGTTTCGGAGTTACCTGCTCTTTCAAGTAGCTTGGGCATTACTGCAAAAACTGAAGGGGTATATCCTCTTGTTACAGGAGGCTCGCCTATTGCAAGGCCTACCTCCCTTTGAGCCATAGCAAACCTTGTTAAGGAGTCCATAAGAAGTAGTACATACTTCCCTTGGTCTCTAAAATACTCTGCAATAGCTGTTGCTGTTTGGGCCGCCTTAATTCTTGTAAGGGCCGGTTGATCTGAGGTAGCTACAACTACTATAGACCTTGCTAACCCTTCTTCTTTAAGGTCCTTTTCGATAAACTCCCTAACCTCTCTCCCACGCTCACCTATTAAGGCAATAACGTTAATATCTGATAGGGCATTCCTTGCTATCATACCCATCAGGGTACTCTTACCAACCCCACTTCCTGCAAATACACCTATCCTTTGGCCCTTGCCTATAGTTAACATTCCGTCTATAGCCTTAACTCCTAGTGGCATTACGTCTGTAATTCTCTGCCTGGTTAGGGGATTGGGTGGCTGGTTTTCTATATTTACATAATCATTTTTAAACACC
>CAYUEJ010000153.1:0-4504 GCA_964442565.1 uncultured Candidatus Epulonipiscium sp. | reverse complement strand
TTTTAATATATTAAGGAAGAGGTGTATTTATGGAAGTGTATGAGTATGAAGCGGAATATGAACGAGTGCTTAAGTTAGGCAAGCAATCATTACACTCAGAGATGTCCAAGGGGCAAACAGGTTATCTTACTTCATTAGATGGTGTACTGCAAACAGGTAATGTGTTATCCGAGATGCCACTAGGATTAATAGAAATCCCACTTAAAAAGGTTGTTGGTACTTACACCCACTCACGAAGCATAGCATTTGCGCAAAACTTTATGCCTATTATGCCTATAACTTCGGAGTTTGCTTTAAAGTGGATGAATTTATATAGAATCCATGTGGAAGAAGGGATAAGAGACCCTATTAAGGTATATGAATATTACAATCTTTTTTATGTAGTAGAAGGTAATAAGAGGGTCAGTGTTTTAAAATCTGTAGAGGCCTTAGCAGCACATGCAAATGTTACCAGATTAATCCCTAAAAGGGATACTACAAGCAAGATAAACAATATATACTATGAATTTATAGAGTTTTATAAAGAAACGGGAATTAATAGTATATGGTTTTCCCAGGAGGGTAGCTTTACAGAACTTGGCGAATACCTACGAAAATACCAACCTAAGTTACATGTTAATGAAGATAAGCATAAGAAATTCCTAGGAGATATATATCGTCCATTTAGGGAAATTTATTATGAACTAGATGGGGATAAAAAGGATATAACAACGGGAGATGCATTTTTGAATTATATTAAGGTTTATGGGATGGCTGAGGTAATAGATGCATCAGACACTAGCACAATAGAAAGTTTTATGACAGAGCTAGATGTGCTTGATAGCAAAACAAGTCAGCAAGTTAAAACGGATCCTATTGCAACTCCGAGGAAAAGGGTTTTAACTTCAATAGGGGACTTTATGATTCCTAGGAAGCAGCTAAAAATAGCCTTTGTCTATCCCAACACTCCAACAGAATCAGGATGGGTAAATGCCCATGAGCTTGGTAGGCTTCATATTGATAACATTTTTGGGGAGCAGATTTTAACTACTAAAATAGAAAATGTTCCTGAGGATGATACTGCATATGAAACCTTAAAGGATTTGGCACAGAAAAAATATGATATTATTTTTACAACTAGCCCAACATATACAGCTCCTGCTCTTAAAACAGCATTAGAATTCCCAGGGGTAAAGTTTTTTAACTGTGCAGGAACCCATTCATACAAGAACTTAACATTGTATTTTGGAAGAATACATGAGCCTTGGTATTTGCTAGGTATGGTAGCGGGTGCAACAACTGAAAGTGATATTATTGGATACATTGCTCCCATACCCATATCAGAGGTAGTATCAGCTGTAAATGCCTTTGCCCTAGGTGCCCAGGCGGTTAATCCCAGGGTTGTTGTAAAGCCGGCATGGACCTACAAGTGGAAAAATGAAGGTGGCAAGGAAAATGCGGTTAAATATCTAAAAAATGCGGGCGTAGATGTTATTGCCAACGAATCCATGCCGGTACCAGGTAGTAGCCATAAGGAATACGGCGTCTACAAGGGTGATACCCATTATGCTATGGCAATATGGGATTGGGGAGTGTTTTATGAAAAGGTAATTCAAAACATTTTAAGTGGAACATGGAAGATAGTAGCTGAGAATGCTTCGCCGGATCAAAAACCTATTAACTTCTGGCTTGGCATGGATACTGGAATAGTTGATATCATGTACTCCAATAGGAATATGGGTACACCAGCAAAACAACTAATAAACAGCGTGAAAAAATCCATTATACGCAATGAGTTTAATATATTTGAAGGTCCTATACATGATCAGAATGGTATATTAAGGGTAGCAACAGGTGAGAATGCAAGCTATGAACAAATCATTACAATGGATTGGTTTGTGAAAGGGGTGGAGGGCGAAATTCCACCTATAAAGGATTTAAGCCCAACTGATCCCCTGTCCTATATGAGGGATATTGTGAAGAAGTAATCTGGAATATATATAATGCCACAGCACTGGCAACCTGACGGTTGCAAGGCGCTGTGGCATTACACATATTACCCCGAAGTACCTGGCAAGACTTCTTACCCCACCCTAATTTAGAACTCAAGGATGTAGTAGCCGAAGCCATTGACTATAGTTGTGTTTTTATATTTTATAATTCGTTGAGGGTTCGCTCCGTAGCTAAGGTGTTGATGACCGTGAAAGTGATATTTTGGTTGGTAGTCATCTAACAGCCAGTTAAAGGCGGGGAATCCTTGGTGGGCGAAACTATCTCCATCACCGAGGCCTTTAGCTGGTGCATGGGTTACTAGAATATCGAATTTTTTGCGCCTTCTTATAATACCAGGTTTTACTAGTTTTTTAGCCCTTTTCATCATATGCTCAGGCGTAAACTGGTGAAGGCCACCAGAGTATTCAATAGACCCCCCAAGGCCAGCAATCCGTATTCCCTTAAATTCTATAATATTATCCTCAAGAGAAATACAACCGTCCGGAGGATTGGTTTCGTATCTATCATCATGATTGCCATGGACGTAGTATAAAGGGGCGTTAATCATGGTTACTAAGTATGATAAATACGACCCCTTCAAATCCCCGCAGGAAATCATAAGATCTATATCAGAAAATTTATTTCTATCGAAATGGTCCCAAATATATCTGTTTTCCTCGTCAGCGACTATAAGAATCTTCATTGGTAAAACTCCTTTCAATCCTGTTCCTTTATCTTAACAAAAAAAAAAAGAAATGACAATCTTTTTAAGGTATGCATGGCCATTTAATCTCATATGTATATATTATAGAAGAGGAGTTGAGGTGGATAAATGCTTACATTTAAGAATAAAATTTTTAAAGTTTCCTTGACCTGTATTATTTTATTACTAATAGCCTGGTTTATGAGGGAGTTCAATATCCCTAAAATTAGTGTTAACGAAGAGGGGGCTAGTATAACAGTAAATTTTATACTTCCTATGGATAAAGAAAAATTTAACGATAAAATATCTATATTACCTGATATTGCAAATACTGATTTTGAATGTGTTACTAAATGGGAGGCGGCTAATAAAGTTATTATTAGTATTAAAGAGAAAAATGAAGTTAAAGGGCAAAAAATACATCTAGTAATAAAAAATGCTGAAACAATTATTCCATACGTTAAAAAAAGTGCTAATATAGCTATTCAGTTTCAGCAATCTCCCAAAATATTAAGGGTAAGCAAATCTAAAGATATCCCTACAGATGAGCCTATTGTTGTGGAATTTAACACACCTATGCAAAGGGCCAATATCAATAAATACATAGAATCAGATGGAGACTTTGAAATTATGCCGGTAGAAGGTAGTGGCAATTCCAAATGGAGATTTACTCCTAAGGCCAAACTTCGTAATAATAAAAAATATATATTGTATTTTAGAAAAGGAATGGCATCAGCTTCAAACATGCTATTAGAAGAGGATCACATTATAACGCTGGAAACAGCAAGTATGCCTGAGATTATTAAAATTTCACCTGAAAATAATGAAAGATGGGTAGGTATATATCCTATAATTACACTTGAGAGTGGGGAGCCTATAGATGAGGCTACAATAGAGATAGCTGGTGAAGTGGTGGTGGGAAGTATTGTAAATGGCATGCAAGCAGAGTTTATGCTGCCTAAAGTTCTGGATTTTGAAACAAACTATAAGGCTGTGGCTAGAGTTACATCATCACAGGGGGAAAAAAGTGAACCCTATGAATTTAACTTTTCGACAATACCTTTAGATGAAGGTAGGTTATGGATTGAGGTTATCCTTAAGCAGGAGCATAAAGTTATTGTATATAAAGGTAGAAAACCAATACGGGTTATGCCATGTTCAGGGGGCGCTGCGGAGACACCGACAGTGCTAGGCACCTATTATCTAAAAGATAGGGGAAGTAGATTTTTTGCAAGGAAAATTAGTGAAGGTGCAAATAACTGGATTAGAATTCATGGAAATTATTTATTTCATGGACTACCAAGGAACAAAGATTGGGAAATTAGCAAGGAGGCAGAGGCTAAACTTGGCTTGCCTGCAAGCCATGGCTGCATTCGCTTAAGGGAAATAGATGCCCAGTGGTTCTATGACAATATCCCGGAAAATACAATGGTAATTATTCATGAATAAAATATATGAAACTTATAAAGGCAGTACTTGCATAAATGCGTAATTGTGGTACAATAAAATGAAAATAATAAACCAAAAAGGAGAATTACGACGATGAGCAATAATGCATACAAAAACGCACAAACCCAATTTGATGGGGTAGCTGAAACAATCGGACTTAATGACGGAATGAGACAATTATTACGTGAACCTATGAAAGAATTCCATTTTAGTATACCGGTAAAGATGGATGATGGAACAAGTCAGGTATTTAGGGGTTTTCGTGTACAACATAATGCAGCAAGAGGACCAGCTAAAGGTGGTATCCGTTTCCATCCAGAAGAGACGGTAGATACAATTAGAGGGCTATCTATGTGGATGACATGGAAATGTGCTGTTGTT
>CAYUEJ010000152.1:0-4522 GCA_964442565.1 uncultured Candidatus Epulonipiscium sp. | reverse complement strand
TAACCATGCTCATTTAGGCGCTCATCTAGGCAAGCAACATAAATTTTAACATCTGGGTGGGCATCTTGTAATTTCTTAACCCCTTCTGGTGCTGCAATTATACAAAGAAATTTAATATTTTTACCACCGCGATCCTTAATAAATTGAATAGCGGCTACAGCAGAACCACCAGTTGCAAGCATGGGATCCAAAACAAAAAGTTCCCTATTAGCTATGTCAGTTGGTAGTTTGCAATAATATTCTACAGGCTGTAATGTTTCAGGATCACGGTATAATCCTATATGCCCTACTTTAGCAGTAGGAACAAGATCTAGCATACCATCTACCATACCTAAGCCAGCCCTTAAAATAGGGATAATACTTAAATTTTTCCCGCTGATTTTTTTAGCCATTGTAGAGCCCATGGGGGTATCAATTTGCTGATTTTCTAATTTTAGATCACGGGTTGCCTCATAGGATATAAGGCGAGATATTTCTGTTACTAATTCTCTAAATTCTTTAGAACCAGTTTCTTTATTACGAAGTCTGGAAACTTTATGCTGAATAAGTGGATGCTCTATTAAAAAAACATTATCCATGATTATATTCCTCCATTTTATATTGTTATAGTTCAATCTTAGAAATGCGTCTTGTGTGCCTTTCATCACCAGAAAAAGGTGTTTCTAAAAAGGTATCCACTATTTTAAGTGCTAGACCAGGCCCAACGACTCTAGCACCTAGTGCAAGAATATTAGAATCGTTATGTAGCTTAGTAGCTTCTGCAGAAAAACAATCGTGGCAAAGGGCACAGCGAATACCAGGAATCTTATTAGCGGAAATGGATATCCCAATACCAGTACCACAAATAACAATACCCTGCTCACATGTACCATCTAGTATAGCTTTAGCAACAGCATGCCCATAATCAGGATAATCAACTGCATCTTCAGAGTAAGTTCCTAAGTCCTTAACCTCAATATTTTTATTTTTAAGATGTTCTATGATTTCTTTCTTTAATTCAAAACCACCGTGGTCAGATCCAATAGCTATCATTTTAAATTACCTCCATTTAGCTTCAAAGTTAGCTTTAATAATGCTATGACCAGCAGCTTTAGTAAGCCGGTTCATAATAGCATATCCAATTCCTTCTTCAGAAAAACTCTCTGTATATACAATATCCATCTTAGCATCATCAAATTCACGTAGGGCTTCAAAAAGTGAATAAGCAATGGTTTCAGGATTAAATCTTGAACCTAAACTTAAGGTCATATCACCCTGGGTGTAAGATGAAATAGTTTCATCTGTTGCCATAATTCCTATTTTTTTATTTTCCCTACTTCCCTTTAAGGCAAGTTCTTCAATGGTGTGTATAACATCCTTCTCATTACCCTCTACTATATATACCTTAGCATTAGGAGAGTAATGTGTGTACTTCATGCCTGGAGCTTTAGGGGTAAAGTTAACATCACCTAGCCTAGATAATGCTGGATCTGTATCTACTTTACCTACTACACCTTCAAGCATTTCTTTAGTTACTTTGCCAGGCCTTAAAATAACAGGAATCTCACCTGTAACATCTACAACAGTAGATTCAAGGCCAACATCGACTCTACCACCATCTATAATCACCTCAACCTTTCCATTAAGGTCTTCAAGTACCCTCCAAGCTGTAGTTGGACTAGGTTTACCCGAAGTATTAGCACTAGGGGCTGCTAGTACAAGCCCAGAAGTATTGATAAGATTTTGGGCTATAGGATGGTCAGGGAAACGAATGGCCACTGTAGGAAGGCCAGCACTCACAATCTCCGGTACAATATGGCTTGCATAAAATACAAGTGTTAAAGCCCCAGGCCAAAACGCATCTATAAGCTTTGTGGCAATAGGGGAAACACCTTTTACTAGGGGTGGCAACTGGTCAATGGACCCAATATGAATAATAAGTGGGTTATCAGAAGGTCTTCCTTTAGCCTTAAAAATTCTACTAACAGCATCAGGATCTAGTGCATTAGCAGCCAATCCATAAACGGTTTCGGTAGGCATAGCAACTAAACCGCCTTTTTTGAGTACATCGGCAGCAATGGATAAATCCTGATTAGGTTTGTTAGAAATAAATTTTGTATTCATATTAATTCGGCCTTCCTAAAGATAATTATAGTAATGTAGCGAGAACAAGCAGAAGTATAATACTTCTGCTTTATGTTGTAACAATTTTATTAGTATTTGGGGTTATCTTGGTATCCCTTTCAAGTACAACAATTTTAACGTTAGGTATTTGGGACTCCAAAGATGTTTGGATATTAGTTGTTAAAAACTTATGCAGAGCATTGCGCAGTGTCTCACCTAAAACAATGCATGTAATATCGTGTTTCTTAATAAAAGATGCAATATATTTAGTTACATCATCACTACATTCAAAATGAACCTCTGCTCCTAGTTCTGAAGCATATTTAAATAGGTCATCAAGCAAAGAGCCATTTTTAGGTTCGTTAAAAATAGATTCACCTTTTGCAATATGAAGAATATGCAGTTCCCCACCTAATTCACGGGCCATTTCATATCCTTTTTTAATAAGCCTCTTACTATTTTGCTGAATGGTGATACATACGAGTATTTTTTGTTTGTTTTCTTTTATAGTTGTGTCAGTGTTGTTTAAAGTAGCGTTCAACATAAATCCCTCCTCATAGGAATAGATTATCCTTTTGTTTGCGCTTTTATTTATTTGCATCTACATATAATTATATCATAAAGCAATATAAAATGAAATAAAAAGGTGGTAATGTGCTATTGTCAATACACACAACATTCGTTGCAAAGGTATTGATAATAGCACATTACCACGGTACATCTACTTTAGTATTGGTATCTGTCTTCTAGGTATTTAAATAAGGCTATGATAATGGATGTTAATATTAGGTATATGATAGAGGCAATAATAAATGGTGTCATAATCATTTCCCTAACAACAATTTCCTTACTATTTCTAAGTAAATCACCCATTCCGATGGCGGAAACTAGGGCTGTATCTTTTACTAAGGTAATGGCCTCGTTAGATAGTGATGGAAGCACGGATTTTAGGGACTGGGGTATAATAACATGCACCATTGTCACCCAGTAATTAAGTCCTAGTGCGTGGGCGGCTTCGTATTGACCATTATCAATACTGCTAATGCCACCACGGAAGATTTCAATAAAATAAGCGCCGTAATTAAGTATAAATGTAATTGTAGCAGCTTGGAAGGGGGTAAGCCTAATACCTATAGTGGAAAGTCCAAAATAGAAAAAGAATAATTGTAGCATAAGGGGTGTCCCCCTAAATATCCATGTATAGAAATCAAGTAGCATTAGTAAAAACTTATTTTTAAATGAATGTTTACCTAATGCGCCTAACATACCTAAAGGCATGGATAATAAAAGTGTAATAATATATAAAGATAGTGTTATTCCGAGCCCTGAAAGTATATACTGGGACATGGATACCCATTTAGTAATCATTAGTATTCCTCCAACTAGTTAATAAAAATATTGTCATCAAACCATTTATTAGAGATTTCTGCAGCAGATCCATCTTTGCCCATCTCTTCTAGAACTTCGTTAATTGCTGATACAAATGTTTTGTCTTCTTTTCTCATGCCAATACCATAAAATTCATCCTTAAATGAATCATCTAAAACAAAGTAGTCCTCAGGGTGAAGAGCCATATAGTAACGACCAACAACAGAATCTACAATAACAGCCTCAACACGTCCAACCTTTAAATCCAGTAAAGCATCAACATTGTTTTCGAATTTGCGCACCTCTTGTAATGAGTTAAAGACTTCGACATCCTTTTCTAGGGCATCCTGACTAGTGCTCCCTGCTTGGAGAGCAATTGTTTTACCAGCTAAATCTGCTTTGCTTTTTATATCAGAATTAGGACCTACCACAATAATTTGTTGATTTGTAAGGTATGGCTGGGAAAATTCCACTTCTTTTTTACGAGCATCTGAGATTGTATATCCATTCCAAATCATATCGATATCTCCATTATTGAGGGACATCCCTATAGTTTCCCAAACAACTGGCCTAAATTCAACTTCAACACCTAAGCGACTTGCGACTTCCCTAGCAAGATCAATGTCAAATCCTACTATTTCGTTATTCTCATCCCTAAATCCCATTGGTGGGAAGGAGTCATCTAGTCCTACAATCATCTTGCCTCTTTCAGTAATTCCTTCAATACCAGTTTTGTTTTTGCTGCCACACCCTGTTATAAGTACTGCAGCAAGTATAGTAATTGCTAATATCTTTAATTTTGTTTTCATTATGTAATTCCCCCTTGAATTAATATTATATGTATGAGTATACTCTAGTGCGATGAACTTGTAAAGTGGTGGGTGATATTTGGGTGGGCGACTCGCGTCTGGGGACTGCGTCCCAAGGATACTGCGGGGTATGGCCCTTAGTACATCCGCCTATTGTGGAAATATCTTGATGAAACATGTATAATAAAAGAAAAACGTGTAAGGAGCATGAATATGAACTCTGAAATTATAATGTATCAAAC
>CAYUEJ010000151.1:0-4533 GCA_964442565.1 uncultured Candidatus Epulonipiscium sp. | reverse complement strand
AGCGCCTTCCAAAGGATCTGGATCCTAAGCACAAATATAAATATAAACTGCGCTATATCTACCGTGAGTTTACGCTAGATTTCTTTTCAATGGACTTAAGCCAACTTCCTTCATGGGTCACTAGCTTTAAGTTCAGAAAAAACAATGCGCACATCATGGGCTTATGCCTTACTTATCATGTAAACCTTGGCCTATCCCTTCGTAAAACGGCAGAAGCTATGAGAGAAATCCATAACATTCAAATCTCACATACCATGGTTGCAAGCTATGCTAGAACCGCTGCCGTACTAATCAAACCATTTGTAGACACCTTTGATTACAATCCTTCAAACAACCTGTCTGCTGATGAGACTTACATCAAGATTAAAGGTCTTAAGGGCTATCTCTGGATCATTATGGATACTGTTTCCCGTTCCATTCTTGGCTATCAAGTTTCTAAAAGCCGTGATGTAGGACCTTGTATTCTGACCATGAGAATGGCTTTTAATAAGTTTAAAGAATTCCCACATAAAGCACTAAATTTCATTGCAGATGGCTACAGTGCGTACCCACTTGCAGTTCAACAATTCAAGATTGAAAAAAACTATGATTTTGATGTCACACAAGTAATCGGCCTTAGCAATGATGATGCTGTATCTAAAGAATTTCGTCCTTTTAAACAAAAAGTAGAACGACTCAATCGCACCTTCAAAGCCTCTTACCGTGGCACATGTGGCTACGGCACAGATGATGGCGCTTACTATGGTGTAAACCTTTGGGTTGCTTACTATAACTTCCTACGACCTCATGAACTGTACCGGTGGAAACGTCCATTAAACGAAGCCCCGATGCTTAAAGATGCTGGTAATATGCCTGGTAAGTGGCAACTCTTAATCTATCTCGGACAACAAGTAATCCTAAATACACAACAAAACCAAGTGTCTTAGCTCTTTATCTGTTCTTAGATTTAAGAGCCCGAGATTAAAACCAGTCATCCCGTAGGGACTTGCCCTTGATGGCAGGACTAAACAATGCTACTCTTTCTAAGGCCGACGGTGAAAGCTATCTGTTCTTGAGTTTTTTCGCCGTCGGTGATTCTAACTACGCATTGTTTTGTCATGCAGTCAAGGGTGACGGCAGTTGCCAACCGCCTTATTCATGGAATATCCTTACATCTTTTGAAGTATTTTTTTAAGCTTGGTTTTCATAAACTACTTTACACTACCTTCTTTAGACCCTACTCTATGATGATCAAACTAACTCTAAAATATCCTTTGGATTTGTGGCGATATAAGTAGCACCAAACTCCCTCAGCTCCTCATAATCTCCAAAGCCCCACAATACACCGACACTATCCATCCCAGCCTTACGGGCTGTTTTTATATCTACCCTCATATCACCTATAAAGAGTATTTCACTAACACTAAGGCCCATCTCCTCGGCTATTTCCAGAGCAGCATATGGGTTGTCTTTTTTAGGAACCCCTTCCCTTTCTCCGTAAACTTTCACAAATGGTATGTTATGAAAGAACTTATCTACTAAGCTTATAGTATAGCTATGCCTTTTATTTGAATTAACCCCTAGCATAACACCTTTACTTACTAGTTCCTTTAATAGCTCCCCAATTCCTTCGTAAGGTCTTGTCTTATTGGCATATTTTTCGTCATATATTTTTGTAAATACATCTACAAGCTGATTGATGCCCCCTTCATTTGTACCTTTGGGTAAAACATTAGTCCCTAAGCCTCTAAATCCTCCACCGATTTTTGTCCTATATTGCTCTATTTCATATGTAGGATATCCTAGCGACTCAAGCGCTTCATTCATACTGCCACCTAAATCGTCTAGTGTGTCCAAAAGCGTTCCATCTAAATCAAATATGATACCTTTATATTTTTTCAATGTTATTCTCCTTTTCTTTCTTCATTATAACAATATTATATACGACATCACCATTTCCAACAAGTATTTTGCTGAAGGGGGACTGGCCCCAAACCATACCAGCATTACAATTAAGATAAAATATGTTATAATACAAATATATTTTAAAAATTGGAGGCGCAAATGACAAATAGCGATATATTAATTAGACTAAGGTATGCACTAGATATAAAAGATATTGATATGGTGGAAATCTTTAAACTTGGTGGCACTAAAATAACCAAAGAAGAAGTTTTAGAAATGCTTACAAAATCAAATGATAAGCTTTACGATGAGGATGATGGAGATACAGATTTATGGGAATCAGAAGAGGACCATGGAAAATGCAATAATATTCAGTTAGAATCCTTTTTAAATGGGCTGATTATATTTAAAAGAGGCAAGCAAGAGCCAAGGCCAGGGCAACCGGATAAACCAGTGCTGCTAATAAAAAATAATAGAAGTGTTAATAATGTAGTCCTTAAAAAACTTAAGATAGCCCTATCCTTGCAAAGTGAGGATATGCTAGAGATATTGGAACTAGCAGGGGTTACCATATCTAAAGGAGAACTAAGCGCTGTGTTTAGAAAAGAAGGACATAAAAACTACATGGAATGTGGGGATCGCTATGTTAGAAACTTCTTAAAAGGGCTAACGATAAAGTATAGGGGTAATCGTTAGCCCATCCCAGGGTTGACGAATATCTACATTTTAAAATTAGATATTACTTCTCCTAATTTAATGCTTAGCTGATCTAACTCTTTTGCGGCTCCTACCATCCCCTGCATCGCTGCATTTTGTTCTTCGCTACTGGCAGATACCTCCTGTGATATTGCAGAGTTTTCTTCTGAAACTGAAGAAATATCCTGTGTTTTATCAGATATGTTTTTGGTGCTATTTCCAATAGCTTTAAAGGACTTATTTATTTCTTCTATACCAACAATCATTGTTTCGATTTCGCTGGTCATATCTCTAAATATATTACTTGTACTATCAACAGCTATTTTTTGTTCTTCCGAAATTATATTTGCATGATTGATTCCTACAATAGATTCTTTAGCACCCCTATCTATATTTTGCAAAATCTGTGCAATTCCTTCCGTGGCTATTGCAGACTCTTCAGATAGCTTTTTCACTTCCATAGCTACCACAGAAAAGCCCCTTCCATGCTCCCCTGCCCTAGCAGCTTCAATAGTAGCATTAAGAGCTAATAAGTTAGTCTGATCAGATATGCTGGTGATTGTGGAAAGAATATTTTCAACTTCTTCTATTTCTCTAGCAAGTCCTGAAACCTCCTTGCTAACCTTTTGGAAAGCCTTCATATTTTCGTTGGTTTTTATATTCTGGTTATTGACTGCTTCTAGACCACCATTTATAAGTGTTCTTGTTTTTCCCGCTGAGCTATTAATACCACTAATCTTCTTTTCATTCTCACTAATACTACTTGAGATTTCTTGTATTTTATCAGATACCTCATTTATATCTTGAGATTGTTCAGAGGCACCTGATGCAATATTTTCGATGGATTTATTTATATCATCTAAAACCTTTTGATTTTCATTGATAGAAATATTTAAACTACCTGCTGAATGTCCAACATTTTCACCAGTATTTTTCACCTCTACCACAATCTCCCTAATATTACTTATAAACTGGTTAATGCCCCCCGCTAATAATTCTAGCTCATCCCCTGTTTTTATTTCAACCTTTGTCGTTAAATCTCCCCCGGAAGAACTAAGTTCATTAAATCGTTTAATTAATGTATTGATTGGATTATAAATGCTTTTAGTTGCAAACAACCAAGTTAATATGGATATTCCAAGATAAAAAATGATTGAAAGGATACTTAATATAATTGATCTTTGAATCAGCTTTTCAATCCCATTGATTGAATTTACTATTCCCTCTTGCGCTTGAATCACATACGCATCTACCTCATTATTTATCATCTCAGCCTCCATATCAAAGTCTCCCATTAATAGATTCCCCTTTTTGGGACCGTCTTTTATGTATGCAGCAGCCATTTTTTTACCTACTTCATAGTAAGAATCAAAATCTCGATTTATTTTTGTTAACAATTCTTCATGTTCTGGATTGATTGATACGAGCTGGGCAACTATCTCTTCAACATGCAAAGCATGTTGCTCCGCTTCTTCATATCCATCATCAAGCCCATCTTCTGCCCTAGTGGCACTGATATCCGTTAAAAATTGTTGCACTTGCACCACTGCTAGTTTCAAGTCTTTTGAACTAGACAATGTTGCATAATACTTATCATTCATTATTTTTATTTGATTTAAATTGTCTTTTGTTTGTACAATTTGCCCTCCCATAAAAATCATGAAAAAAGTTAGCATAATAATTACAGGTAACAATATCTTTACTCTAATACTTTTCATATAAATAACCTCCATATTTTAATCACATAACCATCATTTGTATACATTAAGTATAATCTATTAAAAATTGATTATACTCCTGTATCGCCATGGGTTTTCTGTTGTTAGGTACTTACACCCACCTACTGCGTTCATTAAGAAGTATGAAACTTTCATATTCACCACCACCTTTCATAATAATAGGCAACTACCCAGAGGATAGTTGCCTTATACCTTAATTGTTTACTGCACATAT
>CAYUEJ010000150.1:0-4571 GCA_964442565.1 uncultured Candidatus Epulonipiscium sp. | reverse complement strand
TTTTTCTTCTACATTATAAAAGTTTATAGTTTGGGTTTTTCCTGGTTGACCACTAGTCCTTGCAAGGGCCCTTCTATTAATTAGAACATTTAAAAGTGATGATTTCCCAACGTTAGATTTACCCGCAAATACTATTTCAGGCAATCCAGCAGTTGGAAACTGAGATGACTTTCCTGCAGTCATCTCAAGTCTTACTTCATTAACAATCATAATCCGCCTCCATACTTACCTAAGCAAAAATATGTTTCAACACGGTAGTCATATCTTTTGCATATATTATCTCAATTCCCTCAGTTACACTATCTTCTAGTTCTGATACATCTTTTTCATTTTCATCTGGCACAATAACCTTAACAATCCCGGCTCTTTTTGCTGCAAGTATTTTTTCTCTAAGGCCCCCTATCGGAAGCACCCTACCTCTTAGGGTTATTTCTCCCGTCATTGCAACATCATTACGAATTGGTTTTTGTATTAGATCTGAAATTATTGCTGATGCCATTGTAATACCAGCTGATGGACCATCTTTAGGAACTGCCCCTTCTGGAATATGAATATGGATATCTGTATCTTTATAAAACTCTGGGTCCACACCTAATTCTGATGCTTCTGAGCGGATATAGCTCATAGCAGCCCTAGCTGATTCTTTCATTATATCACCTAGCTGCCCTGTAAGCTCTAATTTACCTGTACCCTTCATTGTGTTCACTTCTACAGATAATGTATCACCACCAACTGATGTCCAGGCTAATCCTCTTACAACACCAATTTGTGGTTCCATATTTTTACCTTCATAATGGTATCTAGGAATTCCTAATAATTCTTCTATATTTTTCTTATTAGCTGTAAATGTCTTTCTTTTTGTTTCAATTAATCTTCTTGCAACCTTTCTGCAAAGGGAGGCTATGATACGCTCAAGCTTTCTTACTCCTGATTCTTTAGTATAGCCTTGTATAATTAACTGAAGTATTTCATCACTTATTTTTAGTTGTGATTTTTTCATACCATGTTTTCCAAGCTGTTTTGGTATTAGATATTGTTTTGCTATTTCTACTTTTTCAGGTTCCGTATAACTACTCACATCTATAATCTCCATACGATCTAATAAAGGTCTTGGAATATTTGTTATACTATTTGCTGTTGCAATAAAAAGCACTTTTGATAAGTCTACGGGAACCTCTAAGTAATGATCACGGAATGTATGGTTTTGCTCACTATCTAATACTTCTAAAAGAGCTGATGAAGGATCCCCTCTAAAGTCATTGCTCATCTTATCAATCTCGTCTAATAGCATAAGTGGGTTGTTTGAACCTGCTTGTGAAAGGGATTGTATAAACCTACCTGGCATGGATCCAATATAAGTTCTTCTATGCCCTCTTATCTCTGCCTCATCCCTAACTCCGCCTAATGATAACCTAACATAGTTACGACCTGTTGCCTTTGCAATAGAGTTACCTATAGAAGTCTTCCCAACACCCGGTGGACCTACTAGGCATAAAATTGGGCTAGCTACCTGGGGAGATAGGACACGCACTGCCAGGTACTCTAAAATCCGTTCCTTAATCTTAGTTAGTCCGTAGTGATCCTCATTTAAGATTTTTTCCGCTTTTTTCATATTGTCATTTTCTTTAGTCGCCTTATCCCATGGCAATTCTAGTACAGTATCAATATATGTACGAATTACTCCTCCTTCTGGTGAAGCTGGCGAAACCTTTAGCAATCGGTCTAATTCTTTTTCTACTTTCTTATACACTTCCTCTGGTGGGTTCGCTTCTTCTAGGCGCTCCTTATAATTTTCTATTTCACCTTTTATTCCGTCCTTTTCCCCTAGTTCATCTTGTATAATTTTTAGTTGTTCTCTTAAATAATACTCTTTTTGGCTCTTATCTATATTTTTGCGTACCTTACTTGTTATTTCTTTTTGTATAGATAGGATTTCAATTTCACCTTGCAAAATTTCTATTGTTTTATATAATCTCTTGCCCTGGTCTAAGGTACCTAGTATTAACTGTTTAGTCTCAACATCTAGCGCTATATTAGCAATCATTAAATCTGCCATAGAACCTGGGGACTCTATTGATAATATATTGTAGATCATCTCTGTAGTTACTCTAGAATTTAACTTAGAGTACTCCTCAAACAGCTCTCCAGCCGTTCTAATAAGCGCACTTGTTGACTTGGAAGGCTCATTGTCTTCTTCTGTGTAAATATTTGCTTGAACTAAAAAATAATCGTCCTGCTCATCATATGAGATAACTTCTGCCCTATTCTCACCTTCTACTAAAATTCTTACTGTAGATTCAGATAGTTTTAGAACCTGCTTAATACTAGCAACTGTCCCAAAATCGTATAAATCTTCTGGAGCTGGTTCATCTACCTTAGCATCTGTTTGGGATACCAATAATATTCTTTCATCATTAATCATTGCTTTCTCGATAGCTTTGATTGAATTCTTCCTTCCAACATCAAAGTGTATAATCATATTAGGAAACACTGTAATTCCCCTGGTTGCTAACATGGGAATTTGTATTTGTTCACTTGTAATCATTCTCCACCTCATGACATCTTTCTATATTGTATTATATTAATTTGCATATTATTCTTCTATTCTTTATATTCTACAACATTATCCCTCCTATTAAAAGCCTAAAAAGATGCATTGTGCATCTTTTCAAGCATTTAGAAGATGTTGAGCTTTTTGCTTAATACTTTCATTGTCTTCTTCAAATACATGTTTTATAACTTCTTCCATATTTGAAACCGGATTAATACATATACCTAAATCTGAGAATGTAGCCTGGTCATTATCTATTGGGATAATGACTTTTTTAACGCCTGCCGCTTTAGCAGCTAAGATTTTAGGATATATACCACCTACAGGGCATACCCTACCAAGTATGCTTATCTCTCCAGTTATAGCTATTTCACTGGAAACTGGTTTATTTAATATTGCCGAATATAGGGCTACAAAAATAGCCACCCCTGCCGATGGACCATCTACTGGGGTACCTCCCGGATAGTTAATATGGATATTATAATCATTACGGCTAATATCCATAAGTCTTTCAATAAGTGTGATGGCATTATCTACAGACCCTCTCGCTGAGCTTGTACGCTTTTTACTACCTATGCTATTATTATGAATCTCTTCCTCTTCAATAATCCCAGTAACTATCAATCTTCCTTCTCCTGAAATATTCCGCGCCACTGTTGCCTCAATTCCTAAAATTGATCCTGTTCTTATTCCACGGACCGCAAGTCCATTAACAATCCCAACCTTAGATTCCGGAATTATCTTTGTGCTTTGACGTGGTGAGTATTGTCCCGTTTCAACTACCCATTCCATATCTTTAATTGTTATAACTTGCCTATTATCTAGGTTTGAAATACTAGCTGCTGTTTGAATCATATTAACTGCATCTCTCCCATTAGTAGCATATTTAGACACTAGCCCAATAACACCCTCCTCATAGCCTGCCATGGCCTTCTTAGCAGCATTTATAGCTATTTTCTTTATATCCTCTTGTCCAAGACTATCAAAAAATATCTCCATGCACCTAGAGCGGAGGGCCGATGGTATCTCAGATGGGCTACGGGTGGTCGCCCCTACCAACCTAAAATCTGCCGGTAATCCATTTTTAAAAATATCATGTATATATTTAGGTATGTTTTTATCTGATTCATTATAGTAAGAGCTTTCTAAAAATACCTTCCTATCTTCTAATACTTTAAGAAGCTTATTCATTTGCATAGGGTGAAGTTCACCTATTTCATCTATAAATAATATCCCACCATGTGCCTTTGTAACAGCCCCCATTTTAGGCTGTGGTATTCCTGCACTACCATATGCCCCTGCACCTTGGTATATAGGGTCATGCACAGAACCCATCAAAGGGTCTGCAACTCCCCTTTCGTCAAACCTAAGTGTTGTTGCATCAATCTCTATAAATTTAGCCTGGCTACTAAATGGTGATCTAAATGCATCCTTAGCCACATCTAGCGCCACTCTAGCTGCAGCCGTCTTCCCAATACCCGGCTCACCATATATAATCACATGCTGTGGGTTAGAACCACAAATAGCTACCCTAAGGGCTAGTAGCCCCCTATCCTGCCCTATAATCTCTCCAAAAGAAGTTGGCCTTGTGCATTCTGCAAGTGGCTTTGTTAAAAATACCGACCTCATCTTATTTAATTTTCTTTGTTCATTAGTATCATCAATAGTTATTGATTTTTTAGCCCTCTTTTTGCTTTGCAATGATGTTGCAAAATATATGATCATGACTACACTACAAAGTAGAGGTATCCATCTAAACAAAATATTACTAATAATCTCCATCTTATCCTCCTTATAATATCCAAAATCTCTTTAATAGAGTATTACCCTTTTTTCAGATTTTATAAGGGGAAAGCAGAAAAGTGTGGTTGATATGTCCTTTTTGGGGCACACAGCTTGCGCTGAAAAGCCCCCGAAAGGACATATCAACCACTTGCCTATTATATAAAAATTAGGTGGAGTATGTGTATAGGCAACACATACTCCACCTTGTATTGGTGAAAGAGCATAATTTATATTA
>CAYUEJ010000149.1:0-4581 GCA_964442565.1 uncultured Candidatus Epulonipiscium sp. | reverse complement strand
TAAACTTTTTAGCAAATAAGGATATTTATATAACCATTGGTATAAAGGGCGAAGTATACCCTATAACGAAAGAAAACTTTAAAAAGACTTATGATATTTTAGATGGGGAGTTTTCAGGAGACTTAGAATACTTTCCTAATATTAGAAATAGGGGAGATGGTAATGTTATAGAGCTTCAGCCTTTTGCGAAAAGATGTATACCAAAAGAAAAGATCTGCGTTTATGCGAGGCCACTCAAGAAAGCTGTTAAAGTATTTACTGAGTGGGACCCTGAGAAATATATGTATGGCAGGGAGGGTGATTACCTAGCTGTTAGCAAGGATGATCACCACGATATTAATGTTATAGAAAAAGATATATTTGAAAAAACATACCATGAGGTAAGCTCCATATAATATGTAAAAATAAATGGCAGGTGTGTTGTACTCAGTGCACCTGCCCTTATTTGGGTATTAGTGGCAGCCATAGCCACGGCCATTTCTCATCCCACGCCTAGAGTTGCCGTAGTGGTGATTATCCCTTCCTTCGTGCATTTCATCATGGAATCTTTCAATACCAGTGTTATTAGCTACTGGCACTTTAGTTGAAGATGCAAACACAACCCCAGTTGTTCCTATTAAAATACCTATTGATAATGTAATGATTTGATTCCTAATTTTTTTCATAATATCTGCCTCCTTTTATATTTTCATATTGTTGGTGGTGTGTATTGAAAAAGATGTACCAACAACTTTTATTATAAAGGGCAATTGTGATAGAAGTGTGAAGTTTACATAGAATGTGCTATTTCAAACCAAAAGCTGGTGCCGGTGCCTACTTGGCTACTTACTCCGTATTCAAAACCGTGGGCTACTAAAATGTTTTTAACTATAGCAAGTCCAAGTCCAGTGCCAGTGGTGTTATGTCCGCTAGATTTATCAGCCTTATAAAACCTATCCCAAATATATTTAATCTCATCATCTGCTATACCAGGGCCTGTATCAGATATCTCAACCCGGGTGATATTATCATCTTGCATAGATGAAACAGTAATAACATCCCCTTTAGCAGAATGATTGAGGGCGTTACTAATTAGGTTATGAATGACCTGTTCAATTTTAGATTCATCTGCTAAAACAAGAATATCACCAATAGTTTTTAGATTAATTTCAACTCCTTGTTCACGGCCCTTAACCTCATAACGTTTAACAATGTCCTTTAGCATATGATTTATCATAAAAGGAGTTTTGTGAGTAGAAAGATATCCTGCTTGTATCTGGGAAAAATTCAGGATGCTATCCACCACATGGCTAAGTCTATCAGATTCCTCAATAATAATATCTATATGCTTTTCCCTCTTATCAGGATTATCACCGCTAATATCCCTGATTGTTTCTGCGTAACCCTTTATTATGCTAAGTGGAGTACGTAGTTCATGTGAAACATTAGCAATTAGGTCCTTGCGAAGCTGGTCTATCTTTGTAAGTTCGTCGCCCATATAGTTAATTGTATTTGCCAGTTCCCCAATTTCATCGTGCCTAGTTAGTGAAACCCTAGCCCCCAAATTACCTTCAGCCATTCTCTCGGACACACTTATAATATCTAATATAGGTTTTGTAAAGCCTCTAGATAAGACAAAAGAGAGTAATAACGAAGCAATAAGAAGGATAATTATAATATAAAATAACTGCTGCTTTAAAATATTAACAGTATCCTCAACAGGAACCATAGGCAGTTCAATCAGGAGGGCTCCTACAACATTATATAAAACTTACCCAAAAATACTATCTGAAAAAGCCATAATAAAACAAGGACCACACAAACCAAGGCCATCATACCAAGCCATAGCTTTAAGGCGATATTTTTCATTATCTGTCACCTACTTCAAACTTATAACCTGTACCCCAAACCGTAGCAATAAATTTTCGGTATACACCTATGCTTTCTCTTAGCATTTTTATATGGGTATCGATTGTCCTATCATCACCGTCAAAGTCATATCCCCATACGGAGCTTAAGATTTGATCCCTGGATAAAACCTGGTTTGGATGCTGGGTGAGGAAATAAAGTAGTTCATATTCCTTAGGTGTTAAGGAAATTAGCTTGTCATCTACATATACGTTCCTTGCACCATCTTCTATTACAAGGCCTTCAAACTTAAGTTTATTAACATCATCAGCATTCCCTATCCCTATAGTACTTCTACGAATAATTGCTTTCATGCGGGCTAAAAGCTCTTTTGGGCTAAAAGGTTTAACCATATAATCATCAACCCCTAACTCAAAGCCAAATAGTTTGTCGTATTCTTCACCCCTAGCTGTAAGCATAATTATAGGGATGGTAGAAGTTTTTCTGATTTCACGGCATACCCCCCAGCCATCGATTTTAGGAAGCATTATATCAAGGATAATTAGGGAATATCTGTTTTTCTTAAATAATTCCAAGGCAATCTCACCATCAGCAGCTTCA
Organism: uncultured Candidatus Epulonipiscium sp.; assembly: GCA_964442565.1. Classification (GTDB taxonomy): domain Bacteria; phylum Bacillota; class Clostridia; order Lachnospirales; family Cellulosilyticaceae; genus JAAYSX01. The sequence goes on along the minus strand of CAYUEJ010000149.1, from coordinate 2,133 downwards.
TCTATGTCATAGCCCTCTAGGCTAATATATTCCTTAATCATTTCTCTAATTCTAAGCTCATCTTCGACAATAAGGATTTTTTCCTTAGCCAATATATCCACCTCCATTAGGATTCTTATCTGGTAGTGATAATAGTATCTAAAATAGGATAAGAAGTCAATATATGAAAAATAAATTGGAATTTGCAAGTTTTCTTGATATGATATATTTAAAGGTAAGTATAAGTATTAATGGAAAGGAAGGATATAATGAATGTAATTGTTTTTTTAGCCGATGGGTTTGAAGAGGTGGAAGCCCTTACAGTTGTGGACTATTTGAGAAGAATTGATAATATTACAGTTGATATGATAGCAATCAAAGAGGACTTAAAAGTTTTAGGTGCCCATAAGATTGAGGTTAAAGCAGATAAAACCATAAGTCAGCTACAAGACTTATCCGTATATGATGCGGTGATAATTCCAGGTGGAATGCCAGGTTCAACTAATCTAAGGGATAGCGACGGGGTAATAAGGATAGTACAAGAACTAAATAATGCGGGGAAACTAGTGGCTGCTATATGTGCAGGGCCAATTGTACTTGCAAAGGCTAGGGTTATTGATGATAAAGAAGTTACTTCTTACCCAGGGTTTGAGAAGGACCTAGCAAATTCGGTTTATAAGGAAGATGATGTAGTTATTGATGGTAATATAATAACAGCCCGTGGTGCGGCACAAGCCATGGATTTCGCTATTGAGACCATTAAATACCTAGTAGGAGAAGAGAAGGCGGAGGAGTTAAAATCAAAAATACTTTACAAAAATAGTGGCATATAAGTGCTTTTTGGGGCACACAACTATCGTTGAAAAGCCCCAAAAGTACTTATATGCCACACTAATTTACATATTACCTAAGAAGTTACGCAAAATCATATTTAAAATACCGCCATTTTCATAGTATTCCACTTCTATATTACTATCTAACCTTGCAGTAACATTGAATTCTAATACACTTCCATTAGGTTTAGTTGCAAGTACGGTTAGTTTTTTATTTGGACAAAGGTTATCGTCAATGCAAATTATATCAAAACCCTCATCTCCCTTTATACCTAGTGAATCTGCATTTTCTCCATCTATAAACTCAAGTGGCAGAACACCCATTCCAATTAAGTTACTCCTATGGATTCTCTCAAAACTCTCAGCAATAACTGCCTTAACACCTAAAAGAAATGTCCCTTTTGCTGCCCAATCCCTAGAACTGCCAGTACCATACTCCTTACCTGCTATTACAATAAGGGGAGTAGAAGCCTCCCTATACCTCATAGAGGCATTAAATATTGACATGACCTCGCCACTAGGCATATGCTTTGTAAATCCACCTTCTACACCTGGAACAATTTTATTTCTAATCCTAATGTTCGCAAAGGTACCCCTCATCATAACCTCATGTGTACCACGTCGTGATCCGTAGGAATTATAATGCTCAATCTTAATATTTTGGGAGGTTAGGTAATTAGCGGCATCTGAGGTTTCGGGAATACTACCAGCAGGTGAGATATGATCTGTTGTAACAGAATCACCAAGTAGCGCTAACACCTTTGCATTTAAAATGTTATTTGTTTTAGCAGGAACTCTTTCCATATTATCAAAGAATGTAGGCATCTTAATGTAGGCTGAGGATTCACTCCATTTATAGACCTTATCTTGAGACACAGGTAGATTGTTCCAGGACTCATTTGCACTAAATACATTATTATATTTATCTGTATATATATCAGGTGTTACACAAGAATTAATGATGCTTTCAATTTCTTCTGAATCCGGCCAAATATCCCTTAGATAAACAGGTTTATTATCAGCATTATGGGCAATAGGCTCAGATAAAAAGTCAATATTCATAGTCCCTGCCAAGGCGTAGGCGACAACAAGTGGGGGAGAGGCTAGGTAGTTAAGTTTAGTTAGGGAATGTACACGGCCCTCAAAGTTGCGATTACCACTTAAAACAGCGGCTACTGTAATATCATTTTTTATAATGGCCTCACTTACCTCATCTAGCAGGGGACCACTATTTCCAATACAAGTAGTGCACCCATAGCCCACAACGTTAAATCCTAGCTTGTTTAAATAAGGAGTAAGTCCTGCCCTGTTGAGATATTCT
>CAYUEJ010000148.1:1382-4594 GCA_964442565.1 uncultured Candidatus Epulonipiscium sp. | reverse complement strand
TTTATATCTTGATCTATACCAATCAATTGTCCATCCTTATTAAGATGAGAACATATCTCCTTTGAATGACCTGCCCCTCCTAAGGTTCCATCTACATAAATACCATCTTCTTTGATATTAAGTCCCTGGATACACTCATGTAGTAAAACTGACACATGATGAAATTCCATTATTTATCCCCCTATTTATATTTATAGTTCAATCTCTTTCTACTACCTTCTTATAATTGTAGTATGATTTACGTAAAATTTCAAGCTATTATACAAAAAAAATGGGACATGTATTATTGTCTATACACTAGCTCGGCTAAACAAGTGTGACAATAGCACATTCCCCATTGTTTGATTTTATTTACTGTTCATTATAATACTTGGTTATCCAAGAGTCTAGTTCTGTACTAATTTCATATAGCTCTATATTATCACTATTATCCGCAATCATCTGGTTTAGGCGTCTTCTTAGTATTTCAATGTTTTCTAAAATTTGAGTCATGCTTACCCCCCACTTATCATATGTTAATAACTCCATTTATTTATATTATAATTAAATTAGTTTCTAAGTGTTTGTCCATTATAACACTCCATCTAGGATAAATCAACATGAATTGGCAAAATTTAGAGCACATTATATTTTGCTTCTTTTTCTCCCATTTATTACTCCTATTAGACCTACTATAATAATTATACCTGAGACCACTTGCGATACTGGAACCTGAAGTAATGCAAGTAGTAAGGGGTCTGTACGTAGGCCCTCAATCCATAATCTTCCAAGACCATAACCTACTAAATATAGGAATAATATTTCACCCTCAAAGCGCTTATGCTTTAAGTATATAAGCAGTATTATTAGTAGTGCTAAATTCCATAATGATTCATATAAAAACGTTGGATGTACTTGGATATAGGTCACATTATTAACTATCTGCAGATTGCTAAGAATCTTATCTGTCATAGGGCCGTTTGCTTGGTCTTTCATAATCCTCATAGCAAATAGTGAATTTGTAAAGTCTCCAAAAGCTTCTCTATTAACAAAATTTCCCCATCGCCCTATTACCTGACCTATTATTAGGCCATATATAGCTGTATCTGCGAACTTCCAAAATTCTATCTTGCGTTTTTTTGTAAATATAACTGCGACTATAGCAGCACCTATTATACCACCATATATGGCTATACCGCCCTCTCTTAAATTAAAAATTTCCATTGGATTTTGCAGGTAGTAATCTAACCTAAACACCACATAATATATTCTGGCCCCTAAAAAGGCAAAGACTATGGCATACATTAAAAAATCCATATATTGCTCACCATCTTGTCCTGTCTTTTTTGCAATATAAAGTGCTAGCCCAAGACCTACCAGTATTCCAAGTGTAATAATAACCCCGTACCAATAAACTTCTAATTCAAATACTTTAAATGCAATACGACTTAATTTATTAATTTCAATATTAAAATTCGGAAAATAAATTTCTGGCATTTTATACCCCTTTTCATTTGTTTTTCTCTATTACTTGATTATTCTATCTAACATTGTTAAGATAGTATGATATTATAACTTAATAATATACTATTTTCAACTTAAATATGGAGGTGAAAAATGATTGAGTGTTAAAGAAACCGTCTTAGATTCTGTATATACAACATTACCAATGACCATTATAATATTTATATTACACTTTACAATTGTGGATTTCCCTAGTGATATTCTTTTTAATTTTATAGCAGGTACAATTCTAGTAATTATCGGACTTAGCCTTTTTTCTATTGGTATTGATGTAGCATTATTACAGGTTGGTGAAGAGGTTGGTAGCTCTATTATTAGTTTCAAAAAACTGCGCCATATATTATTATGGGCATTTGTACTTGGATTTGCAATTGCACTCGCTGAGCCGAATGTTCAAGTTTTATCAAACCTAGTAACTAATAGTTCGGATGGACTTATTGCTAAAAACTTCTTAATAATCGTAGTTGGCTTAGGTGTTGGGATTTCCCTTGTATTATCATTTCTTAGAATTGTATTTAATATTTCTTTAGTTAAAATATTAATGGTCTGCTACGGTATAGCCTTTGTCTTACTAATATTTACACCAGCACAATTCGGACCAGTGGCCTTTGATGCCGGTGGTGTTGTTACAGGACCTCTCACAGTACCTTTTATGCTTTCTATGGGTGTAGGTGTGACCAATGTAACAAGTAGTAGCGATTCATCTGGCGATGGATTCGGATTATTATCCCTACTTTTTATTAGTTGTATTATTGCAGTTTTATTGTTAGGAGTGTTCGTAATATGATAGACAGTATTTTAACCGGAGTTACTCAGGTTATAAGGGATGTATTTATTGCCCTTTTACCTTTACTGGTAATATTTATTATTTTCCAGAAAACACGAATTAAACTCCCTAGGAAACACTTCCACAATATTCTCAAGGGCTTTATATTTGCATTTGTAGGGTTAGTGTTTTTCTTGCAAGGAGTTAATATAGGATTTATGCCTATAGGGGAATATATGGGTAAGGCAATAGGTGCTACTACATATAGTTGGATTTTAATCCCCATTGGATTTGTTCTAGGCCTAGTTGTTACTTTAGCCGAGCCAGGTGTCAAGGTACTAAATATAGAAGTCGAGAAGTTCTCTGGTGGCGCCATAGATAAAAAGATTATGCTAGCCTTCTTATCCATAGGTGTTGCTATTTCTATCTCACTTTCAATGCTTAAAATTTTAACTGGAATATCCTTATGGTATTTCATCATCCCTGGATATATATTAGCCTTTTTACTTACAAGAAAGGTTAGTAAAACTTTTATTGCTATTGCATTTGATTCTGCCGGTGTAACGACTGGACCTATGATTGTTACTTTTATATCTTCCTTATCTGCTGGATTTGCTTCTTCAGTTCGGCATGGGGACCCCGGCTTTGGTACAGTTTCACTAGTGGCACTGACACCTATATTATCAGTGCTAATCTTAGGATATATGTACGAGAAAAAACAAGAAGAAGTTAAAAAATCATATGAAGATGACTATGATGATGAAGAATTTACAGGAGGCGGGTACTAATGAGTACAAGTAATATAGAACATGATTTGATTATAACAGTGGTTAATAAGGGTCGTTCCTCTGATGTAATAGACGCAGCTAAAGAAGGCGGCGCTGAGGGCGGTACAATCTTACATGGCCGTGGCTCTGGGGTACATGATACGGCAAAACTTTTT
>CAYUEJ010000148.1:0-1372 GCA_964442565.1 uncultured Candidatus Epulonipiscium sp. | reverse complement strand
TTGAACCTGAAAAAGAAGTTATTTTAACCATAGTAGAAAGCACAAAAACTGATCTTATTGTTGATTCAATTTCTAAAAAACTTAATATCAACAAACCTGGAAATGGAATTTTATTTGTACTAGACGTAAAAAGAGCCGCCGGTATCCACCATCTTATCAAAAATCTAGGCAAGCATATCTAGAAACAAATAATATGCTCGGTATACCCTACCCTGCTACCTTTGCAACCAGAGTTGCGAGTAGCAGGGGAGGATATACCGAGCACCTTTGTTTGTGTCCAAATCATTTCTTTTGGATATATTTCCTTGTATCGATAGCAACCGCTGTAACGATAATTGCCCCTTTAATTATATACTGAATATAAGGGCTTACGTTAACATAAGCTAGTCCGTAGTTAATAACCTGGAATACAAATACTCCTGTTACAACGCCTCCTATGGATCCTACACCACCACTAAATGACACACCACCAACAACACAAGCTGCAATAGCGTCAAGTTCATATGCGTTACCGATATTGTTTGTAGCACTACCTGTACGAGCAACTTCTAATGCTCCAGCAAATCCGTAAAGAATACCTGCCATAAGCGATACTGCAATAATTGTTCTACTAATATTCACACCTGAAACCTCGGCTGCTTCAGAGTTACCACCAACAGCAAACATATTTTTACCTAATATAGTTTTATTCCAGATAAACCATATAATTAGTGTAACAATAGCTGCATATACAACAAGGTTAGGGATGCTAAAGAGAACTGGTATCCCTAAGACACCTCCAATATTAAGACTTCCCTGTGCAAACCCTGTAAATCTTGGGTCAAGTCCAGCAATTGGCGAAGCTCCTATTGCCTCATAGTACAATGACGCAACACCATATAGTGCAAGTTGCATACCTAGCGTTACAATAAATGCTGTTACATGAAACTTAGCAATAATGATACCACTAATTGTAGATGCAATACTTGTTAGTAGAATTACCAATAAAATAGGTAATATAATAGGTAAAGCTGGCATATCTTTAAATATTCTTATTGCATAATCTGGGTTTTGAAGTAAGGAAGCTGAAACAACTGCCGCTAACCCAACCATTCGTCCTACTGATAAGTCCGTACCTGCTAACACTAATAGGCCAGCTACCCCAAGTGCTAGTATCAATCTTGTTGAAGCTTGTGTAATAATAAATCTAAAGTTCTGCAAAGATAAGAATGATCTATCCATGTATATAATAACGCCAACGAGTAAAAAAAGTACAACATAAATAGCGTTTTCTAAAAAGAATTCGCCGACTCTTTTTTTATCCCACTTTTCTCCCGTAATTCCTGCTAATTTTTTCATTATTTTTCCCCCTTTTAGAGATATTTAGCTGCAA
>CAYUEJ010000147.1:0-4595 GCA_964442565.1 uncultured Candidatus Epulonipiscium sp. | reverse complement strand
GTTAAGCACGCCGCCAGCGTTCATCCTGAGCCAGGATCAAACTCTCATATTAAAAAGTTTGTGACTCGAATTTTTATCACTGACGTGATCTTGATTGATTTCTCTCTCAAGTTGTTTTTGTAAAAGAATTGATTACATGTTATTCTTGCTCTTGCTATTTTGTTTTCAAAGTTCAAATTTGATTTTCTTGCTTTTCCTTGTCGTTTCTTGTTCAAGTGACGACTTATACTATAATACTACACTAATTGCCATTTGTCAACAACTTTTTACAAACTTTAAATTTCCTATCTTGTAGATCCGTGTTTCCTTGGCAACAGAATTTATAATACCACTTCCCACCTCCCCTGTCAATAAGATTCGACAATTTTCTTTTGTTTTTTTATATTTACAATAAAAACGCCCTATCTATACTATAGATAAAGCGTTTTTAAATTTACTAATGGTTTATTAATCCCTAAAAATAGGTGTTTCATATATTGGCTTGTACTGCTACTAGCTTCTCGTAATCCTGGACTGTATCCACATCCATAGATTCATACTGTGTTGTAATATCTATTCCGATAATCCGCTCTTGATTTTGATTAATAATCACCTTACCACCATTATCACCATCTAAATCCATTAGTTGATTTTTGAAATTATATGGAAAGATTACCGGGTTACCCCTAACTCCATTATAATATGGCAAAATAATACTATTCTCATTCTCACTAAATTTATTACACAGGGTTCTAATTGTCTCTATCTTAATAAAAGGCTGGTCAGCTACGAAAAACATAAATCCATCACAAGTCTTAGCCGCCTGGACCCCATACTTGATAGATTCACTTTGACCTATATGAAATGTTGTATTTTTTATCCCCACGAATCCTAGGTTTTTAGCTGCTGCCAAGATATCATCATCTTTGGCAACAACTATAACTTCATAAAAATCGTGTCTTGAGATAGTATCTAAAATATATTCATATATGAACCTATTATTAATCTTCATATGCAATTTGTCAGCCTTCATTCGTTTTGACATACCTGATGCCATTACAATTGCAGTTATTTTCATTTCTTTACTTTTCTATATGCCGTATCTTCTAGGGGTAGTGATGTTCTAAACTTACCATCCCTATTGTAATATGCATTTTGAACTGCTGCTGCCGCTGGTATAGCTGCAATTTCCCCGATTCCCTTTGCCCCAAATGCTAACTCTTCCTTGTTCTTTTCTACTAGAATTGTTTCAATCTCTGGTGTTTGGGTGGATCTTAGTAGTCCTAGTGTACCAAACTTTGCTTGTGGCACTCCGTCTTTTAGTGGGAAGTCTTCTGTTAAACCGTAGCCTAAACTCATTACAACACCCCCCTCTACCTGTCCCTCTGCTCCAGCTGGGTTAATAGCCCGGCCAACGTCATGTGCTGCAATTACTTTTTCAACAATCCCCTTATCGTCTAAAATAACTACTTGGGTTGCATAACCATAAGCAACGTGGCTTACTGGATTTTCCTTATCTGAACCCATTGGGTCAGTTATACCACTGTATTCTGCCTCGTATAATTCACCTTCAAGCTCTTCTAGTGATTTTGTCTGAAGTGCCTCTTTAAGTTTTAAAGCCGCCTTACGTGTTGCTTCCCCCGTGAAAACCGTTTGCCTTGAAGCTGTTGTTGTCCCTGAGTCCTTTGTATACTTTGTATCGGGATGTTCTACTACAACTTGATTAGCTTTTAAACCTGTAACCTCACATACAATTTGGTAGACAAGACTTTGTAGCCCTTGTCCAATATCTGCCGCACTTGTTCTAACCCTTACCATCCCATCTTTAACTATAAGACCACATCTTCCGATATCTGGTAGCCCAACACCGATTCCCGCATTCTTCATAGCAGATGCAATTCCCACAGACTTAGTTTCATCTTTTAATGCCTCTTCGTAAACATCTTTTACAGCTTCTAATGTTTCAACCATTGCTGTTCCAGCATCCACGATTTGTCCATTAGGAAGTGCCTCTCCTGGTCTTACTGCATTTAGGTATCTGATTTCCCATGGAGTTATACCAACCTTTTCTGCCAGCTCATTAAGTGCAGCCTCTAATGCAAAGTTTGATTGGGCTACGCCAAATCCTCTAAAAGCTCCTGCTGGTGGGTTATTTGTATAGTATGCTTTTCCTTCAATATCAATATTGTGATAATTGTATGGTCCTGCTGCATGAGTACATGCTCTTTGCAACACCGGACCACCAAGGGATGCATAAGCTCCTGTATCTGAGATAATTCTGGCCCACATTCCAAGTAGTTTCCCCTTGGCATCACACGCTACCTTCATTTCCATTTCCATAGGGTGTCTCTTTGGGTGGATATTGATACTTTCTTGTCTTGTTAGTAAAACTTTTACTGGTCTTTGTGTTAGGTGACCAAGTAGGGCTGCATGGTGCTGAACACTCATATCCTCTTTACCACCAAATCCACCACCAATGTAAGCACTTTGGATTCTTACCTTCTCTTGCTCACATCCAAGCATTTCCGCAAGTTCCCTATATTCGTCATAAACCCCTTGGCCAGCTGTAATTACTTTTACTCCGTCCCCATCTGGCATTCCTATAGCACATTCTGGCTCAAGGAAGGCATGCTCAGTAAATGGTGTGCTATATGTGTGCTCAGAAACATAGGCTGCATCTGCAAATGCCTTCTCTATATCACCACGTTTTAATTGCTGGAATGATAATAAATTCCCTTTTTCATGGATAGAAGGTGCACCCTTGGCTGCTGCTTCTGTAGGATTTCTCATTGGTTCTAGCTCTTCATATTCTATTTCAACTAATTTGCAAGCCTCTTCTAGGATTTCCTTTGTTTCTGCTACAACTAGGCAAATTGCATCCCCCACATATCTTGTAATTTCGCCAACTTCAATCATTACTGGCCAGTCAGGGATAATATGTCCAATATGCCTGTTACCTGGGATATCTTCTGATGTATAAACTCCTACAACACCTTCTAGTTGTAGTGCTTTTTCTTTGTTAATAGATAAAACTCTACATCTTGCATAGGGTGGCCTAATGGCTTTACCGTGAGCCATACCTTCTAATACGATATCATCAACATATTTTGCCTCACCTAAAGTCTTTGCCCTTGCATCAATCCTAAGGATATTTTCCCCAATTCTTATATCTGATTCCGCTGCTGGTATTTCCTCATTATTTCTAAACATCTTGGCTGCTAATAAGATAGCTTCTTCTATTTTTACATAGCCTGTACATCTACAGATATTACCCCTAATTGCTTTTTTAACGTCTGCTCCTGTTGGGTCATTGTTTTTATCTATTAGGCCTTTAGCACTTATAACCATTCCTGGGATACAAAAACCACATTGTACGGATCCACATTTTGCAAATGTATAACTAAATACATCCCTTTCTCTTTCTGTAAGCCCTTCCACAGTTATAATTTCTTTCCCAACACATTTAGAAAGTGTCATAACACAAGATTTAACCACTTTTCCATCAATAAGGATTGAACATGTTCCACACGCCCCCTGGCTACAACCATCCTTAACCGCCGTAAGACCTAAATCTTCCCGCAAGTAAGCCATTAATTTCTTGTCTTCTTCTACTTCATATACACGTCCATTAATATTTAATGTATAAATAACACTCACCCTTTCAGTCTTTTATATCTTATTCCTTTGCAAGAATATTCCATTGTTGCTGCTGGCAACTTGTTTTTGATTTTTAATAAGTATGTTGCCCCTTTGAATAACTGTATCTACAATATAATCTAACTTATGGCCTTCATACATTGTATAGTTACTCTTGCTATGTCTATTCTCATATTTAATAATTTGCTCTTTATGCTCAATTATAATGATATCCGCATCTGCGCCAACTTGTATAGCACCTTTTCTTGGATATAGTCCAAATATTTGTGCAGGCCTTGTAGATAGCTTGTTAATTAACTGGGAAATGGATATGCCTCTTTTAGCCCCTTCTGTTAAAACAAGTTCAACCCTTTCTTCAACCCCAGGTCCTCCCCCAGGTGCCAGTCTAAAATCATTTATCCCATCTAATTTATTCTCTATAAAAAAAGGGCAATGATCTGTTGCAATTACATCTACATGATTATTTCTAATTCCTTCCCATAGGGCTTTTATATCATGATTTTTCCTAAGGGGAGGGGCCACAATATATCCAAGCCCCTCATTATTTTCTTTTTCATAGCACTCATCCGTAAGGGTTAAATACTGGGGACAGGTTTCGCAGTAAATATTCTTTGCTCCTTTTTGCCTTGCTTTTATAATTTCATCTAGCCCTAACTTGCTAGATACATGTACAAAATAAAGATGTGGGTAACCTGCAATTTTGCTTAGGTAAATCATCCTATTTATAGCTTCTGCTTCCGTCTCTGCCGGCCTAGTAAGGGCATGATAAATCGGTGCTAATTTTCCTTCTTCTGCGTAAGATTGTCTTAAATATTGTATAGCCCCATGATTTTCTGCGTGAATGGCAATTACCACTCCTATTTCTTTGGCTTTAATTAGGACTTTTAGGATATCTTCATCTGTTAGCATAAAATCATAAGTCATATATAATTTGAAACTTGTAATTCCTTCTGACACTA
>CAYUEJ010000146.1:0-4614 GCA_964442565.1 uncultured Candidatus Epulonipiscium sp. | reverse complement strand
TGGTTTAAGGGGAGTGCTTGCAGCTGGATCTAACCGCATGAACATATACACTGTTTCCAAGGCAACCCAAGGTTTTGCAAAATATTTAAATGACAATATGACAGATCCAACAATCTGTATTGCGTATGATTCTAGAAATATGTCTGCAGAATTTGCAGATACAGTGGCATCTGTTTTGGCAGCTAATAATATAAAGGTGTATTTATATGAGTCTTTAAGACCAGTGCCTATGTTATCATTTGCAGTGAGATATAAAAAAGCAAGTGGAGGAATTGTAATTACAGCATCACATAACCCTAAGGAATACAATGGTTACAAGGTATATGGAGCAGATGGGGCGCAAATAGCGGGGGATGCTGCCGATGAGATTTTAAGCAACATTGGAGCGTGTGATATATTTGAGGGTATTAAGCAAATATCATTAGATGAAGCCCAGGCACAGGGTAGGCTAGAGTATATGGGTGAGGAAGTAGATGATGCATACTACGATAGGGTAACTGAGCTTGTTAATAGGAAAGAATTTGTAAAGGAAAATGCCAAAGACCTAAGTATTATTTATACGCCAATACACGGTAGCGGTAATATCCCAATTAGGACCATGTTTGATAGACTAGGCTTTACGGATGTAAACATTGTTAAGGAGCAGGAGCTTCCAGATGGAAACTTCCCAACAGCACCTTACCCAAACCCAGAAGACAAGGCAGTATTTAAGTTAGCTATTGAACTTGCTAAAGATATATCACCTGACTTAATTATGGGGACAGACCCAGACTGTGACAGGATAGGTGTAGTTGTAAGAATGGAAGACGGAGAGTACACGGTTCTAACTGGTAACCAGGTAGGGATCTTACTAGTAGATTATATGCTTGGTGCTAGGAAAGAGTTGGGTTTATTAGAAAGTAAGGATGCAATTGTAAAAACTATCGTATCTAGTGAAATGTCAAATGGAATAGCAGAATCTTATGGTGTTCAGGTTATGGACGTACTAACTGGCTTTAAATACATCGGTGAAAAAATCAAAGAATTTAAGGAAACAGGATCTAATAATTTTGTGCTAGGATTTGAAGAAAGTTATGGGTATCTTGCAGGGGATTTTGTAAGGGACAAGGATGCAGTTATATCATCTGTACTTATAGCAGAAATGGCCCTATACTATAAATCAAAAGGTAAAAACCTATACCAAGCATTACAAGACCTTTTTAAGGAGTATGGATATTATAAAGAAACCCAAGTTGCCCTAGAAATGAAGGGCAAAGATGGGCAAGAGAAAATAGCACAAATCATTACAAACCTAAGGGATAATCCACCTAAAGAAATAGATGGGGTACTAGTAACACAAATAGAGGACTATGAGTTATCTATAGCTAAGGATATTAAGCTGAAAGAAGAAAGAGATATCTTGCTTCCAAAGTCTAATGTAATAAAGCTAAAACTAGAAGATGGTAGCTGGGTGGTTGTAAGACCATCAGGAACAGAACCAAAAATGAAGATTTACATTGCAGTTAAGGGAAATAGTGAAGCGGACAGTAATGCAAAGCTTAAAGCATTGGCTGATGCGGCCACATTAATTATTAAGGGGTAAAGGGTTCTACCTGGGGTTCGGGGGTATGTAGTGCTATATGAGCGCTGGCAACTATGGTTGCAAGGCGCTGATATAGCACTACATACCCCCGTCCCATGGCAGAACTTTCCCCAGCAGTATAGTTTGTCAGGTACCTCCTTTTTGCTACTTTTGCAACCAGAGTTGTGTGTAGCAAAAAGGAGGTACCTGACATTTTTATACGATGAGGCCTTACTTGTCATCTTATGCCCAGGGCGATGGCACCAATATAAAAGATGTGGATTATGGCAAAGTTTTGGACGGCTATAGCGAAAGTTTCGGCCTTGCTTTGTTTTTGTAAGAAGGTGTTAATGTTTTTATTAACAGGAACAAAGCTAAGAAGGGATAAAAAAGACCAAATGGGGATAACTCTTAAAATAATGAGGATAATGATAGTAAGGTAAACTAATAAATATAGAAGTTTAAATAATTTTAGGGCCAGTGGTTTACCTACGTAGATAGGTAGTGTATATCTCTTGTTTTCAATGTCATCTTCAATATCACAAATATTGTTAGCAAGCATAATATTCGATATACAAAACACACTAGGTAGTGAAATAAGAAAAATATAAATAAACTCCCTAATATTAATGCTAATACCTAGGATATCATTTATGTATGATATGCTGATGATGTTTCTATCATATACATGAATATATATAGACAAGAAGACTATAATAAATCCCATGCATAATCCTGACAAAATCTCGCCAAAGGGTGTCCTAGATATTGGGATAGGGCCTGAGGAATATAGTATTCCTATTAGAAAAGATAGCATCCCTAGAAGCAAAACAATAATATTTGTTCTAAGAACTAATAGCACACCTAATATTGTAGAGATTCCTATTAAGATAAAAATAGTAGATAGGACGGATGCTGCCGATAGGTTATAACTTCCCATGGCATTGTGGACTTCATATCCATAGCCGTGTGTTTTATTTGCTTTTTTAAAATCCATATAGTTATTAATACCTGTAGTAGCCATATCAAATAATAATAGGGACAGGAAAAATAGCATGAAGTTTAAGGGGTTAAAACTCTTAAAGCGGTAAAGCACGTAAGAGCTTCCGAGCAAAAGTGGTATCATGCTGGCAAGCTTTGTTTGTATTTCAACTAACTTAAGAAAACTGGGTATTGTCATTTTAAATTCTCCTTTTTATTTATCTTAAGCAATTATAGCAAAGCTAGGATTGTATAACAAGCAAAGTTTTGATATTACACTCCATAGCAAAGAAAATATGCTATAATATAGGGTGTTACCTTATTAAATAAAGGAGTGGACAGATGTCATATATAGCATTATATCGTAAATATAGGCCTAGGAATTTTAGTGATGTCGTAGGGCAAGATCATATTGTCCGGACACTCAGCAACCAAATCAAATCAAACCGTGTTTCACATGCATACTTATTTTGCGGGACAAGAGGAACAGGTAAAACTTCCGTTGCAAAAATATTTGCACAGGTTGTTAACTGTGAAGATATAACTGGTGAAGGTGAGTCTTGTGGTAAATGCCGGGCATGCCAGGAAATACAGGCTGGGCGTAGCATGAATATTATAGAGATAGACGCCGCATCTAACAATGGTGTTGACAATATAAGGGAGATTAGGGAAGAAGTTAGGTATGCCCCGACCCAAGGTAAATATAAGGTATATATAATTGACGAGGTGCATATGCTCTCGACAGGGGCTTTTAATGCGCTGTTAAAAACATTAGAAGAGCCACCAAGTCATGTTATATTTATTTTGGCAACTACAGACCCCCAGAAGATTCCGGTGACTATATTATCAAGGTGTCAGCGTTTTGACTTTAGAAGAATAACAACACCTGATATTACAAAAAGGCTAGAGTATTATATGGAGCTTGAAGAAATTGAAGTAGAACATGCTGCGACTGAGTATATAGCCTATCTTGCAGATGGTGGAATGCGTGATGCGCTTAGTGTTTTAGATCACTGTATATCATTTTACTTTCGAGAATATATTACCCTAGATAAGGTTTTAAGGCTACTTGGTGCAGTTGATAAAAGAGTGTTTTTTGAGTTAACGGATGCTGTTATTAGAAGGGATAGCCAAAAAGCTATAGATATCTGCGAAGATATTAATACCCAGGGGCGGGATATTCATCAATTTGTACTAGATGGGATTTTACATTTTAGGAATTTACTAGTGGCAAAAAATACATCAGACCCACAAAGTATTTTAGATTATTCACATGATTATATAGATAAATTAACCCAGCAATCCAAAGAAGTTGAAGCTACAAGTTTAATGAGATATATAAGGATATTTTCGGATTTAGACGTAGCGATGAAGGGAGCAAGTAAGCCTAGGATTTTACTTGAAGTATCTCTTCTTAAGTTATGTGAGCCATCAATGGAAGTTTCTAATGATGCTGTACTAGATAGGGTTATTAGTCTAGAGCAAAGGATAGAAGAAACCCCAAAGCAGGTTGTTTATGTCCAAGATGGAATAGATAAAGAAGACCCTAAAGAAGAGCTTGAGGCACCTAAAGTTATGCCTAAGGCAGTTCCGGAAGATATAAAAAAGCTAACAAAATCTTGGGAACCTATAAAATCAGGCCTAAGTCAGATGCATAAGAGTTTTTTGGCTGATGTGAAGGCAGGTTACCTAGAAGATGATATATTTTATCTAGTATTTCCTAGCAATGGATTGCTACAGGTATGCCAAACAAATCATGATACAATGATTAAGGAAGTTTTAGAGGTGGCAGCAGGGAAGAGTGTAAGTATAAAATATGTTACAATAGAAGAATACGAAAAATTATATAAAGATATTTATGGTCCAAGGCCGGGAGTTACAGAAGAAACAAAGGATATTGATGAAACTATTAAAATAGCTAGAGCGGCAATCCAGTTTCCTATAGAAGTGGAATAAGAAGGGGTAAACTGAATTGATTAAATAAAATTATAAAATAATAGGAGGAAGAATAATGAAGAATTTTGGTGGAATGCCTAATATGAATAATTTAATGAAACAAGCACAAAAAATGC
>CAYUEJ010000145.1:3599-4630 GCA_964442565.1 uncultured Candidatus Epulonipiscium sp. | reverse complement strand
TTTCTAGACATTGCATTAAAGGCAACGATTAAGGAGTGAATTTCATCATTAGCATTATCATCTATTTCAATCATAAGGTGTTCATTGGATATATTATTACAGGCATCCATTAATATATGCACAGGCTGATTAATACTTTCAACTAATAATTTAGTTATAATAATAACACTTATAATTAGGAATAATATTAATAGATATAATCCCATTTGTTGTTTGTTAGCATCTGAAATGATGCGGGAATAGGGTATCTGGCTAACTACTAGAAAACCACTATCTGTCTGTACATAGTGGTATATATAGTCACTATTATCAAGCTTAAGTCTTGTACTAGTTAGATTTGCCACTTGCTTATCCTTAGGTGTACTGATTAAAATTTCATATGCATCAAGGTCAAGGTCTCCGTAGATTATATTTCCGTTATTATCAAGAATACTCACTTTTTGCTCAGGATAATACCTGCCTATTTGGAAAGATTCTATTGGTTTTGTAATATCCATAAAGATAAAGATTGCACCAATAGATTTAAAGGGATTTAGCTGCATAATTGACCTTGAGCCTAACAGGTAATGCTTTGGTGTTTCTAAGCCTTGAATAGGTAAATCTTCTTCTGTAAAAATAGTAAGTGCACCTTTGTTATTTATCGTATCCTGAAATAAAGTAGAATCTATATCAATATTAGATATTTGGTAGTCAATAATATCTTCCTTACCATATATCATAAAACCATTTAAATCAGAGACATAAACTGATGAAACATTATTATAGGCATCTAAAATAGTGGAAATATCATCGCGGATTCCATAAAGTTCACTGTATTCAAAGTTATCATCTTCTTTACTATGAAGAATATCGAAGATTTGAGAATTACCTCTTGTAAACTGATAAATTGGAAGTTTGCTTGCCATAAATAATTCCTTATTAGCCTGCTCAATGCTATAGGATAACGAACTAATAAGCCTGGAATTATGAATTCTAATTGTATTTTCATGATCTTGCAGTGACTTTTTAACGATGAGACTACACCATAATAT
>CAYUEJ010000145.1:0-3589 GCA_964442565.1 uncultured Candidatus Epulonipiscium sp. | reverse complement strand
AAGGTGGTCTGTATTAAAAATAAAAAAAGAAGTCTTTTTGAGATTGTCGTTTTTCTTAAAAAACCTAAAATATTTATATTTTTCATATTTCACTTATCCTTATTCTATATATGCCTAAACAAAGTTGGTTGGTTAAATTAGATAAAACTATAAAATAATATTACTATATTTAAAACATAATTACAACAGGCTATATATTTGTAGGTTGATGGTATGTATATAATTAATATAAGATATTAAAAAAGGATAAGAAGTATTAGAAAATGCAATTTAATTTAGTAGTAATTACAGCTATAATTAATATAACATCAATAATTTAACAAAACAAGGAGGTTTCAAGTATGAAAATAAGAAAATTATTACAAGTAACTATGGCTCTAATGATTTCTAGCACCATATTATTAGCAGGATGCCAAAATCAAGGTAATGCTGATACAAACCCAGAAAGCATTAATAGTTCGGAGGTAGATTCAAAAGAAGGGGGAGGGGGTATAGTTGAACTTGAGTATTTAAGTCATAAGAATGAAAAAGAGGCTATTGATGCAATGGATGCATTAATAGAACAGTTTCATGCTGAGCATCCAAATATAAAAATAACCCATACACCATCACCTGATTTTACGACTGTACTAACAACAAGAGCACAAACTAATGAGATGCCTGATATATTCAGCTTAACAACCAATAACACATATGAAATTATGTTCGAAGACGGTTTAATAATGGATTTAACAGGTCAAGAGTTTTTGAACAACGTAGAATCGGAGACATTAGAATTATCAAAGTACGATGGCAGAGACTGGAGATTACCATATTCATTAAGTGCCTATGGAATTTATGTAAGGACTGATATATTCGAGGAATATGGGATAGAGATTCCAACGACTTATGATGATCTAATGGGAGCCGCAAAAATTTTAAAAGAAAATGGAATCAATGCGTTTAATACACAAGATAAAGACTTAGGTGCCATTGCGCAGCGTATGGAAAGGGTAATGGGGATTGTAGATGACACAGATGAAGAATTTAAGCAAATTGCTGATGGTTCTATGAAGCCAGAGGATTCTATAATTCTTAAAACTTATGCGAGGGTATCTAATGATATTACTGAGTATACAACTGAGGATTCATTAGGGGTTGATCAGACAGTTATTTATCAAAATTATGCTAATAATGGCGGGGCAATGCTCATTCAAGGTACGTGGGCACTAACTACATTAAAAAACTATACACCTGATATTCAAGTTGCACTTATACCCTTCCCAAATCCAACTGGTGGAGATACTAAAATACCTATAAGTGTGGATACAAGCTTCTGTATTGCAGAAGGTACAAAACATAAAGATGAGGCACTGTTATTCCTAGAATTTTTAAGTAAAACAGAGAGTGCCCAAACATATACTGATTATGAAAAATCACCTAACGTAATTAAAGGTGTTAATTATGAAGTAGAAGAATTTGCAGCAATCACTGAAAAGATGAATAATGGTAAAATATTTGTAAGCCTAAATGCATTATGGCCAAGTGGGCTAAGAAATGAGCTTCGTGACCCAGCACAACTATTGATTATGGATGGTAATGAAGAAGCATTTATTGAATCAGCTGGAGATATAATTAAGGATATTTATAGTCAGTAACAATATTATATGGCGGATGTTTATCCGCCATAATTTAGATAAGGGCGTGAGAGTGTGAAGAATAAGCGTAATTTTTTAAACGAAAGAAGAATAACATTCGGAATATTTATTTTACCAGGCCTTGCTATGTATAGTATATTTTTTATACTTCCAATTTTACTTGGAGTGTATTATAGCTTGACTGACTGGAATGGTATAAGCCCTAAATTTAATTTTGTTGGTTTGGATAATTATAAAAAGATTCTTTCAAACAATGCATTTCGTAAAGCTTTAACCTTTAACTTTAAGTATACAATAATTTTGATTGTGGGAACCTGTATACTTGGTATAGGATTAGCATTATTACTAAATATCAAAATAAAAGGACGATCGTTTTTCAGAGCTTTATACTTTTTCCCAGCAGTCTTAAGTATGCTAACAGTCAGCTTAATATTTAATCAAATCTTCTATAGGGTAATACCTATTTTGGGACAAGAGATGGGGAGTGTAACTTTTAGTAGTAATATTTTAGCCAATAAAAATCTAGCCATGTATGGAATTTTATTTGTACATTTATGGCAGGGGGTGGCATTACCAACATTATTATTCCTTGCAGGACTTCAAGTAATTCCAGGTGAGCTTTATGAGGCAGCTTCGTTAGATGGGGCAACATTGATTCAGCAATTTAGATACATCACTATTTATTATCTGCTTCCTACCTTAAGTGTTGTATTGGTGCTAACTTTAAAAAGTGGCTTGATGGTGTTTGATTACATTAAAAGTATGACAGAAGGTGGCCCAGGTGGTGCAACCCAAAGTATTGCCTTATTAATTTATAATGATGGTTTTGTAAAAAACAGATATAGCTATGCCATTGCAGAGGCGATAGTAGCAGGTATTATTATTGCTTTGATTTCTGCTATACAGATTACATTTACAGATAAGAAGAAGGTGGAATAGATGAATAAAAACAAACTATTTAGAAACATAGTAGTATATACAACCTTACTTATTGGGGCGCTTTTAATTTTGTTCCCATTCTATATAACAATAGTTACAACCTTCAAACCAGAAAGTGAGACGGCTATTAGTTTTTTTACACTACCAAAGTCTTTTTATCTAGAGAATTATAAAACTATTCTTACAGATGTAAAGCTATATTATGCCTTTGCTAATACAATATTTGTAACTGTATTAGCGCTTGCTTTCAATTTCCTAATAATGCCAGCAATGAGCTACGCCCTTTCACGTTCAATGGGTGACTATAAGTCTGCTAAAGTTTTGTATTACTTTTTATTAATAGGAATATTTATACCATTCCAAGTTAGAATGATGCCCTTAGTAAAGTTAATGAGTAATTTGGGGATGTTAAATCAGGTGGGGCTAGTTATCTTATATATTGCTCATGCAACATGTGAGAGTGTTTTCTTATATGTTGGTTACCTAGCTACAATAAATCGTGAACTAGAAGAAGCTGCATATATAGATGGTGCAAGCACCTTACAAACTTACCAAAAGGTAGTACTGCCTTTAATGAGGCCAATTATTGCAACGGTTATTATACGGGAGGGGCTTGCCTATTGGAATGACTTTATGCTTCCCTTAGTTACACTTAATCGATCATGGAAGTCATGGACATTAACTATATTCCAGTACAATTTCAAATCAGAATTCAATGTAAATTATAGCCTAGCATTTACATGCTTTGTAATTGCTAGTATGCCAATCGTATTATTTTATATAATAATGCAAAAACAAATAATAGGAGGGTTAACCAGTGGTTCAGTCAAAGGGTAAAAGAAAATTATTAACCTTAAATACCCACAGTTGGGTTGAGGAAAACAGTCAGGAAAAACTTATGATATTAGCTCAAACAATAGCCAAGGAAAAATATTCAGCTATTGCACTGCAAGAGGTTAATCAATCACAAGAATCAGAGATTGTTCCATCAGATAGCAAGCTACTAGAGGGAT
>CAYUEJ010000144.1:0-4630 GCA_964442565.1 uncultured Candidatus Epulonipiscium sp. | reverse complement strand
TTCATAGGGCCAGGCCCCTCCGCCTCTCTGGATGATCAATCCAAATATTTAATTTTATATTTAGCTAAGTATAGCAAAGGAGTAGTTATATGTCAAGCTTTTAAAGTTAGTGGCATAATTTCGTTAAAAAGTGTATAATGCTAGTTATAATGACAGATAAGTCAGCAAAATGAACTAAGGGATGGTCAAACTTATCAAAAGGGGGAGTAATTATGAAAATAAAAAACAAATTAATATCAGCTTTTTTAGCAATTTCTATTATTGGGATATTACTAATATCAATTGCTAATAACTTTCTATTAGTTAATAAATTTAAGAGCACCATAAGCCGGAGTGTTGAGCAAGACGCAGAAATCATAGCAAAAGATATTGATAAATGGATGGCATTGCAAAAGGGATATTTAGATGAAATATTAGGTGGATTTATACAAACAGATAATTATGGATATGACTATATACAAGAATATTTATCCAAGGCAGAAGAAAGAAATGCAGGCAATGGATATTATATTGCATTTTCAGATAACAGTATAATATTTGGATCTGGCTGGAAGCCTGATAGTAGCTTTAAACCCTTGGAACGTGTCTGGTATATTGATGCAATGAAAAGGGAAGGATTTAATATTTCATCACCTTATATAGATGCGCAAACAGGTGAGATGGTAATAACAATTTCCAAGGCATTTAAAACAAAAAGTGGGCGGGAAGGTGTCATAGCATCAGATTTAATGATAGATTACCTAATAAGCCTCGTGGCATCAGCAAATCCAGGGGAAGGGGCATATGCATTTTTAGTTGATCATGAGGGGAATATAGTAACCCATATATATGATGATTTTATACCTAGTGTAGAAGAAGGTCATAAAAACATATACCAAGTTTTAGATGGGGAATTCAATAATGTTTTACAAACTGACAATTCAAGATTAAATGATAAGAAAATAAGGGACTTTGACAATATAGATAGATTTTTCTTTTATCAGGATGTAGAAGAAGTGGGCTGGAAAGTAATAATAGGGCAGCCTATAGATAATGTGTTAGGTGTTGTTAATAGGCTTACAATGATTATTGCTTTAATAATAGCAGGGGTTTTATTAATATCAATTCTAGCCTCATTGTATTTATCCCATTCGATTGCAGGACCTATTATACAGACTGTAGGAATTGCGGGAAATATTGCAGACTTAAATTTAACAGATACAATTGGAGAAAAAGAATTAAGAGGTAAGGATGAAATTGGACAAATGTATAATTCTTTTCAAGATATTATTACTAAACTTAGAGATTTTGTTATGGAACTCGAATCATCTGTGCATACTAATTATAGGGTTTATGAAGATACAATGGATAAGCTGCAATATTTAGTTGCCCAGGGAGAAGATACCTCTGCTACGACCCAGCAGTTATCAGCAGGTATGGAAGAAACATCCGCATCCCTACTAGCTCTTAACGAATCCGCAGTGGAAATAGACAAGGCAGTATCAGATTTTGCTTCTAAGGTAGAAGAAGGTGCCTACACATCTAACGAAATAAGTAGCAAGGCAGAGCTGTTAAGTGAAAGATTCATTACGGCGAAAGATAATACTATGGCCACATATATACAAGCTAGGGAAGAGATAGAGCTTGCTATACAATCTTCGAAAGAAGTAGAAAAGATTAATATGCTATCAGCAGCTATCTTAGGAATTTCGGAGCAAACAAGTCTCCTATCCCTAAACGCATCTATAGAAGCAGCTAGGGCAGGGGAATCAGGAAGAGGATTTGCAGTAGTTGCAGATGAAATAAGGAAGCTAGCCGAAGACTCTAATCAAACAGTTGGTGAGATACAAGAAGTTACAAGAGCAATCACAGTAGGCGTAAACGGGCTAGTAGAGCATGCATCGAATCTTATTAGCTTTTTAGAAAAAGAAATAATGGGCGACTATGAGATGATGGTTGGTGCAGTTGGACAGTACAGCAATGACGGACAATCCTTAAACATAATTATTAGCGATTTAAGTGCTACATCGGAAGAATTGGCCGCTACAGTTAATCAAGTAGTCACATCTATGACTGAAGTAGCTATTACAGTAGAAGAATCCACAAAAGCCACTGTTAACATAGCAGAGAAAAATATGAACGTAGCAACAGCTATAGGCGAAATAAATGATATTATGGGGGGGAATAGGGAAGTATCAGAAAAGCTAGATGAATTAGTGTCTAGGGTAAAATATTAGGTTAAAAGGCGGTTATATGAAGAAAATTATCTTATCTTTAATCATTATAATATCAGTTATAAGTCTAAGTGCTTGTATACAAAAAGAAGATAAACAATCTAACCAGGTTCTTCCTTATGAGGAGGAGCCTGCTAAGCATTACGTAGAGGAACCTATAGTAATAGATATTAACGAGCAAATCGATCAGTATATCAAACAAATGTCCGTAGAAGAAAAAATAGGGCAACTACTAATGCCAGCCTTTAGAAATTTTAACTATCCAGATTCCGTAGAAGTACTAACAGAATCCATTGAAAAGGTTATAACAGATTATAAGGTAGGAGGAGTAATCCTATTTAAAGAAAATATCATAACTAAAGAACAAACCCAGACCCTAATACATGACCTACAAGAGAAAAGTAAGATACCCCTATGGATTGGAGTAGACGAGGAAGGTGGAATAGTTAGCCGCATAGCATCTAACCCAGATATGGGTTTTGAAACCATATCCACAGCCTTTGAGATAGGAGAAACTGCTAATAAGGAGCTAGCCTACAATACAGGAAGCCAGCTTGGAGCCATGCTAACAGAGCTAGGATTTAACATGAACTTTGCACCGGTAGCAGATGTCTGGAGTAACCCGGATAATAAAGTTATAGGTAAAAGGAGCTTTGGGAATGACCCCCACAAGGTAAGTGAGATGGTTAATGAAGTAGCCATAGCACCCAAGACGGACGTTATGCTTGCAAATGTATCAGGAGACGGTGCAGCTATAGGGTACATATCATTAGGTTCACTTAATGATAGTATCAAACCTATAAAAATTGACAGTATAGAGCCAACAGCGGAAAAGATAAAGAGCGGTGAATATAAGCTGGCAAGGCCTTTTAATATAGCGACAAAAGCAGAACCAACAGGCCTAGCTAAGGACTTTATAGACTATATATTAAGTGCCCAGGGGCAGGAAGTAGTTGCAAGCAGTTACATTCCAGTTACAGATAATGCACCACAATATACCCCAAACAAGATAGAAGGTAAGATTGTAGTTGCAGGTTCATCTTCTGTAACACCAGTTATGGAAAGTTTAAAAGAAGCCTATGAATTAATAAATCCAGGTGCGGAAATAGAAATTCAGCTAAGTGATTCAACATCTGGTATGAACAGCACTATGGAGGGGATTTGTGATATTGGAATGGCATCACGTCCACTAAAAGATAGTGAAAAAGCAGTCTTAAACAGCATGGAAATAGCAATTGATGGGATTGTAGTTATAACAAATAAAACAAATGGTATAGAGAATTTAAGCACAGATAATGTAAAGGATATCTTTACAGGAGAAATTACAAAGTGGGATGAAATAAAATAAGGAAGTGAAATCGTGCCTCAAAAAATAAAAGAAAAAATAGTAGAAGTAGTAATGGAAGTTATATTTACTATTTGTGCCATGGCTTCAATTATAGCAGTACTATTAATATGCATTTTCTTATTTGCAAATGGAATACCAGCAATTGCAAAAATAGGACTATTTGATTTTTTATTAGGGAAGAACTGGTCACCTAGTGATACCCCGGCGTCGTTTGGTATATTACCCATGATTTTAGGTAGCATATATGTAACAGGAGGTGCAATCTTTTTTGGTGTACCTACAGGGATTTTAACTGCAGTATTTATGGTTTTTTACTGCCCTAAAAAGGCATACAAAATATTAAAGCCAGCTATTGAAGTTTTAGCTGGAATCCCATCAGTAGTTTATGGTTTTTTTGGAATGACAGTATTAGTACCTTTAATAAGACTTATCTTCCCAGGTAACGGAAGTAGCATATTAACAGCGAGTATTCTTCTTGGGATAATGATACTTCCAACGATTATTGGAATTAGTGAAGCAGCTATAAGAGCAGTGCCACAAAGCTACTATGAGGGGGCACTAGCCCTTGGCTCAACCCATGAAAGAAGTGTTTTTCTAGTTGTATTACCAGCAGCTAAATCAGGAATATTCGCCTCGGTGGTTATGGGAATAGGAAGGGCTATAGGAGAAACCATGGCCGTTATAATGGTGGCAGGTAATCAGGCTGTTATGCCGCAGTCGGTATTGTCAGGTGTACGCACGCTGACCGGTAATATTGTGCTGGAGATGGCATATGCCTCCGGACTGCACAGACAGGCACTGATAGGCACGGCGGTGGTGCTCTTTGTATTCATACTGATAATCAATATCTGCTTTTCTATTTTGACAGAGAAAAAGGGGATTGAATAATGAATAGGCTAAAGGAATATCTAAAGCACCCAAAATCCCTGATAATGTATCTGCTGGTTATTTTGTCTGCGATAATCACAGTATGCGTTGTGGTATTTATTGTCGGATACATTATGGTAAAGGGCGTGCCTAACATACGACCGGAGCTGTTTGCCCCAAAGTTTGACAGCAAAAATCTATC
>CAYUEJ010000143.1:0-4651 GCA_964442565.1 uncultured Candidatus Epulonipiscium sp. | reverse complement strand
AGTAGTGCGTATTTTTAAGTATCCAGGAAAATTAAGTTTAACAGTATACTTAATTGTATTTGTTTTGGTAGCTATATAACCAAAAAACAGGCCTAATACCAAGGCATAGAAAAACTGTGATAAGTTGCCGTGGAATAGTGCAAATGTAAATGCACTCATCCATATTGCTATCTTATCCCCGTAGCCTCTTAGCTTATCTATCATAATTCCCCTAAATACTATTTCTTCTATAATAGGTGATAGTATTCCCACAAATATAAAGGTACCAAGCATATTAGCCCCGTCTAGTGCACCTACTAATGGATTCATGATGGGTTCACCTTTTATAAATCCAATAAGCAAGTTTACAACTCCGCCTAGAATATTAAATATATAAACAGCTGCCATACATATAAAAAATATGACAATAAAATCCTTAAATGATATTTCTTTTTTATCCCCTTTAGGACCATCTGGGATACCCTTGGTCATTAAAGCAAATACAGGAAAACCTATACAATAAAAAGAAATCCCCATAAGAACCCATATAAACCATGGACCCTCCGTAAAGCTAGGCCATAGCCTTGAAATCACCGCTGCCAAAGCTACCTGTACCGCCATTACTGTCATTGCCATTGCAAAAAGTGCTAATCCTATCCTACTAAACACCTTTTTTGGTTCCATTACTTGATTTTCCATTTATACCCCCTGATTATTTTATAAGTCCTTGTCTAATAGCCTTCCCCTTAGTTACATTTTCAAGGTCTATCCTAATGGCTGCAACTCTTTCTAATATCTCATTGATATGATAGTTATATATCAAAACATATGTCTCATCTAAGTTTATATTCCCCTGAGGAGTATATTCCCTATCAAACATTGTGTTAACCACTTCCTTATTCCTATCATCCAATATGGATCTTTTATCTCTAATAATAAGGATGTGGCTATATAGTATACTATAATCCCTAATAGATTTTTCCACATATTTTATCTTATCCATTAGGGCCATTCGGTATTTTTTATCCTGATTATAAATATCAAGGCTAGCTTGGCTCGCCTCTAGCTCCTCCTTAAAAACTTTAAGATTTATCTCATTATCTGTAAATATAAGTTCCCTAACTACATGTTCTATCTCATCTACAGTTTCAATCACATTCATTTTTATATTGCTAATTTGGTTAGGCGGTTTAATAAAATAATTAATTAAAAACCCAACCGTAATGCCAACTAAGGTGTTGGCAAATCTATTAATCCCATATATGATAGGGTTCCCACTTATAACTCCCGTAATAATATTAACAAATAAAACTAGGGCAATAACAATATTCTGACTCTGGTGCAGTTTATTCAAAAGAGTTATTAGTATAATAACCCCAATTCCTACAAATATCAAACTTTGACCTGCTACCTGGGTATATATGATCCCTATTATTGTTCCCAGCACAGTCCCTATAAGTCTGTTTTTGCTAAATGTAATGCTATCATCAATGCTATTTTGTATGGCCATTACAGCTACAAGTACCGCCAAGGTTGGCTCTGTTAAAGGAAGCACTGTATATAATGCAAGGCAGATAAATACTGCTAAACCTGTCTTAAGACTTCGCATCCCAATACCGACTCTCGCCACTTATCTCACTCCTTAATCATATTCTTTATCTGATTATATCATTGGGTAGGTAATTATAGCAACAAAAAGCGCCTGATATATCCCTTCTGTTACACGCAAGAACGTTGCAAAAGTAGCAGAAAGGATGTACCAGACACGATTCCTATATTTTATTTAGCTAGAAGCAATTCATCACTTAGGCTTTCTTTGATTTTAAATCTATCAAAGTATGCCATTAGTTTATTAACAGTTAGCTTTCTTTTTTCTTCTCCTGAAATATCAAGGATAACGTCCCCTTGATGTAGCATCAAAAGCCTAGTTCCATATGAAACTGCAAAATTAAGATTATGTGTAACCATCAATGTTGCCATCTTCTGTTCACTTAAGATTTCCTGGGTCAGTTCCATTATAAGTGCAGATATATTAGGGTCTAGGGCTGCCGTATGCTCATCTAAGAGTAAAAGCTTAGGCTCTACCATAGTTGCCATTAAGAGTGACAGTGCCTGCCTTTGACCACCTGATAAAAGCCCTACTTTCATATCTAGCTTATCCTCAAGGCCCATCTCTAGTTTAGCTAGGTTTTCTTTTATAAATTCTATGTTTTTCTTTTGAATTCCCCAGGCAAGGCCAAATCTTTTACCCTTGCCCATAGCCAGGGATAGATTTTCAAGCACTGTCATAGAGGGTGACGTTCCCATTACTGGGTCCTGGAATACCCTGCCAATAAATCTAGAACGCTCATATTCCTTTAGCCTTGTAACATCTTTATCTCCAACCTTAACAATTCCTGCGTCTGGACTAAGTCCACCTCCAACTATATTTAAAAGTGTTGACTTACCTGCCCCATTGCTTCCAATAACTGTAACAAACTCACCTTCTTCAATCGTAAGATTAAGGTTTTCAAACAGTGTTGTTTCGCTACTAGTATCCTTATTAAAGGTTTTATTTATATTAGATAGTGCTAGCATTCTCTTTCCCTCCTCCTGGTAAAAATATCTTTAAAACTAAACTCATTATTATTAGCTGTAATTGCAATAACTACAATAATTGCTGTAATTAATTTTAAATCATTTGGTGGGAATCTAAAGTATAGTGCAAGTGCCACAACTCCCCTATAAATAACTGATCCTATTAAAACAACTGATGTTACCTTAAATATGGAGGTTTTTTTAAAGATTGATTGCCCAATAATAATGGATGCAAGCCCCATTACTATTGTGCCCACTCCCATTTGAATATCAGCAAACCTTTGGCTTTGAACCATTATAGCCCCTGACAGGGCAACTAGTGAGTTTGCCATCATAAGGCCTATTATCTTTGTTTTACCAATATCTACGCCTAATGACGTTACCATCTGTGGATTATCACCTGTGGTCTTTAGAACAAAGCCCATTTTTGTCTTAAAAAACATATCCATAGCAATCTTTGCTATAAGGACTATAAATACAATTACTAGGACCTTTGGTATGACACCTGAAAAAATAGTCTTATTATCTAAAAGCGGAACATTGGATTTACCCATAACTCTTAGGTTTATAGAGTATAGTCCAATCATTACAAGGATTCCTGATAATAGATTTGTGATTTTACATTTTACGTGTAAAAATCCTGTCATCCATCCTGCACCTGCGCCTGCAAATAGGGCTGCAATTGTTGCTATCCACGGGTTAATTCCGTTTACAATAAGCGCTGCTGCCACTGCCCCACCTAGGGGAAAACTTCCGTCTACTGAAAGATCAGGGAAGTCTAAAATACTATAAGTAATATAGACCCCTACAGCCATTATTCCAAAAATGCCCGCCTGCTCTATAATATTAATCAGAAATCCCATATCACTTATCCCCCTCGATTATTTTTGCCTTAGATGCAATATCATCTGGAATCGAAATACCTAGGCTCCCAGCTGTAGATTCATTAATTACAAGTTCCATATCTTTAAGGGTTGATACCGGCATCTGGCTAATATCTTCACCTTTTAAAACCTTGGCTGCCATAAGCCCTGTTTGGAAGCCTAAATCATAGTAGTTAATTCCTTCTGTTGCAAGGGCCCCTGCCGTAACGTGGGCCTCCTCTGCTCCTATAACCGCAATGTTTTTTGCCATTGCTTCACTTGTTATAAGTGGCATTGCTGAAGCTATAACATTATCTGTTAGGGCATATAATACATCAATATCACCTATAATAGATTGTAATACTTGGGAAATCTCATTGGTGTTACTAACACCATCTGCAATTATTTCTAGCCCATGAGTCTCGGCTAATTCTTTAACCTGTGCAATTTGAATCTCTGAGTTAATTTCACTTGTGTTATATAATATACCTACCTTTTTAACCTCTGGTAAAAGTGATTTCATTAGTTTTAACTGGATATCAATTGGAACTGCATCGCTAGTACCTGCCACATTAGTTCCCGATTTTTCTGTTGATTGTACAAGCCCTGCTTGAACCGCATCTGTTACTGCTGTTATAAAAACTGGAATATCACTTGTTGAGTTGGATGCACTTTGGGCTGCTGGTGTACCAATTGCAAAAATCATATCCTGACCCTGGGTTACAAAATTCTGAGCAATAAGCTGAGAGTTTGCTATATCCCCCTGAGCGTTCTGTATATCAAATTTAATATTTTCCCCGCCTTTAAAACCTTCTGATTCTAAGCCTGCAATAAACCCTTCCCTTGAAGCATCTAAAGCTGGATGCTCTGCAATTTGCGAGATACCTATTGATACCTGCCCTTTAGCTGCTTTCCCGCAACCACCTAGTAATACTGTTGTGCAAATTACCCCTACTAATAATCTTCTCATTTTCTTCCATGCTACCATGCTACATCCTCCTAATATTGGTGTAGATACAAAAAAGTCCTCATACGAGGACTTTTTTAGAATAATATGTAAGCAAAAATACACCTATCCCTAGGTATTATTTTCGTACTATTTCTATTTATTCTACCATCCTACAATGCTACTTTTTTATTATCTACTTATTTTACTATGCTACTATTCTACTATCCTACTTCTACATTATTACATTAAGTACGGGCCTACGTCAACCTTTTTTTAGGGGTGG
>CAYUEJ010000142.1:0-4663 GCA_964442565.1 uncultured Candidatus Epulonipiscium sp. | reverse complement strand
TATTAGGGGGGGATTAAGTAATGAGAAGGACTATCCGCAAATTATTTTGGGTTTGGAACTTTGATAAGGAAGAAAAGTGGTTAAATGAAATGGCAGCTAAAGGACTGGGGCTTGTGGCCATTGGGTTTTGTAAATATACCTTTGAAGAAAGTACTCCTAG
Organism: uncultured Candidatus Epulonipiscium sp.; assembly: GCA_964442565.1. Lineage (GTDB taxonomy): Bacteria > Bacillota > Clostridia > Lachnospirales > Cellulosilyticaceae > JAAYSX01. Next base: position 4,503 of record CAYUEJ010000142.1, on the reverse strand, counting down.
TGAATATAATATCCGCTTGGAGCTACTTGAAAATGTCCCCACACACCTTGAAAGTGAACAATATATTAAGTTTGTAGAAGAAACAGGTGCAGAGTATTTAGGTTCATATTTACGCTGGGTTTATTTTAGAAAAAAGAGATCTGATGGCGAGTTTAATCTTTATTCTGATTGTAATTCTCGTATTAAGCATTTAAATCGTATCTTAACCCTCTTAACCGCTCTATTATTTCTAACTATTCCTAATGGGATTAACAATATCTGGTTATATCTTGCCACGGGAGCACCATGGATTAATCTTTCTCTAGGGATACTTTGCATAACTTTTGGATTGTTGATTGGATATGGCTTTATAAAGATTTTTAACAAAAAACGAAAGTTACAAAAACACCAACAATTATTTGAATCATAATTGTTGGTGTTAAGATTACAATGTCGCCTTTAAATGACCGTGGTTTATTAATATCTATCTACTAAACCCAATGATTATACCATTTTCCTCGGCATAATAACTGCAAACGCCACGGGTGGGTAAAATCATTACATTTACATTCTCCCATTTTTCCTTAAGAAGCTCCCTTAGCCATTGTGCTAATTCTTCATTGCTACAGTGATCAATTGCAACAGGCCCACCCTTAAATCCTCGGCGTTCCATCTCTTTTACAATAAATGTTGCTGCTCTTTTTTGACCACGTGTTTTGTGTAACATCTCTATCTTTCCTTCAGCGCTATCACATCCGATAGCCCACATACTCATTTTACCTGCAATAAAACCCATAAATCGATTCATTCGCCCATTCTTTACTAAGTTTTCAAATGATGAAAGGGCAAAAAACACTTGGGTACTATCAGAGTATGCTTGCGCCCCTTGAACCACACTTTCAAAATCCATTCCTTGGCCAATAAGTTGTTGGATTTTTTGAACAACAAGAACCAGGCCTGGCCCTGCTGAAAGGGAGTCTATAATATATATTTTTTTGTCTGGGTAACGATCCAAAACCATATTTTTAGCTGTTAGAGCACTATTATAACTTCCAGATAAGGCGCTAGAAATGGTAATAGCAATGATTTGATCTGCTTTTATGAACTCTTCCATCCATTCTCCCGGACTTGGACATGCGCTACTGGAGGCTTCATTATGCTCATGTGCAGCTAACATCATTTCCCCTACATCTAAGTTTGAATCATCAATAAATTCCCGCTCTCCAACGCGTATTTTAAATGGGACAATAGAATAACCTACCCCCGGTATCGAGTTCTCTAGCTTAAGTAAATCGCAACTAGAGTCTGCTACAATCTTCCACTTCATATTAGGTTTTTCCATTTTTGCTTCCTCCATCATCTTCATTAAATTTTTTCTTCTAGATGTCTCATCATTATCACCTTATATGTAAGTATAACCCGTTACAGGATAATCCGCTACAGTACAGTGATTTTTTATTAATAGGTAGATAAAATAAGGGCTCTCTTTTAACGGAATAAAAGCTCTCGTATCGATGTCTATCCCTTTTATCATCCCAAAACCAGTCCACAACTTCTAAAGGACACCTAAGTGGAATACAACTCCATACAAAACCTTTGCAATTTGCTCTAACTCATTGCTCTTTAAAAATTTCGGTGTAAAGGAAAAAGGGGCTTTATGCCCCTCAACCTTAATATCTATAACACCAATATATCTTTTTCTATTTCTTCAATCTTTTCTATTGATAATTTTGTAACCTTTGCAATTTGCTCCTTGGTTAAAAGTCCTTCTTTTAAAAGTTCTCTTACCACATCAATTTTACCTTCTTGGATACCTTCCTGGATACCTTCACGCATACCATCTTCCCTAAGCATTTTTCCGAGTTCTGTCATTTTAATAACCTCCTTAACCTGCTCTAATTCATTGCTCTTTAAAAATTTCAGTGCAAAGGTATATAACATTGCTTGAACATCTTGTTGCTTCTCGATTGGATAATCTTTAGAAATCTTCAGAGCCCTTACTATTTTATTTTCTTTTGTTAGTTTACCGCCCATTATTGGGGTAAATATTAAATCCATCACTTCTTTATCAGTTAATATTTTACCTTCTATCAGCTTGTTTTCTATATAGTTTAAAACTTCTTCTGCATCCTGATCTGCCATACAAATAGCGTTCACTTTATACTGGCTAAACCCATTGCTATAGCCATCAAGTGGAGTTGTAATATCCCCTGAATAAATAACATAGGTGTATACTTGTTTCTTGGTTTGTTGGTAGAGCAACACATCATACAGATTAAATCGCACTAAATCCACGATTCCCTTATTTGTAGTTTGAAATTCAAAATGGGTATACGTATCATCCTCCATCAGAAATACATAATCCATTCTTGTTTCTTTTATATCTAATACCACTTGTTCCGTTTGAGCAATCTCTTTTACCTTTTTAGGTTCTCCAAAGTAAGCGACTGCCTGCTCTGCAAATACAGTCATTGCACGTTTCATTATAATATCTTCTTTATTGTTTGCCACGCAATCACCTCTTCCACTTATATCTCTATTTTACCATAAATCCCACCCCCATCATAGTACCCTCCCCCTACAAATTCTTATTTATTAAGTAGCCTTACATCTTCATATCACTGTTTTAAAAAACATACTTTTGTTATCTCTTTATATTCGTTATCATCAATATTCTTAAGTAACAAGATCATACAATAAAATATAATCAAGCTGAATATAGGGAACATGATTATCTCTAATACGCCCATTGCAACACCTGCAATATACTGACCTATTATCATGGTGGTTAAGGCTGCCCCCATAGTAAAGCCTTTCATAATTATTACTGAAGAGACAAGGTATCCGAAGGGTTTTCTTTTAATCAGCAATACCCCAGATAATAGCGCTATAGGTACTATAAACCCTAAGTCCAATCCTTGAATAACAAGTGTTGTGTAATGCTCTAATCCTACAGGAACTGTTCCATTTTTAAATGTAGGAATTATCTTGCCCATCCAAAGTAATAATAGTGCTGTAGCAAAGAATATTTGAAACCCACCTAGAAACTTCACAGGAAGCTTTCTATTAAATGCTGAACTTAAATTATTAATATCTACTGATATAATTGATAATGTAAATGCAAAGAAACTTGCTGACATGAGTATTACATATACAATAAACATTGGATTGTACATCCATAAAAAAACATAGGAAATATATGTATATAAGAAATAGCCTAATGTTCCTGTAAGTAGTAATCTACCTTTTAAAGAACCCTTAAGTAACATGCGTAGTGATACAATTAACAAGGGAATCCCTATAACTAAAGTAATTATATCCTGAGCAGTGCCCTGTGCTACTATTGATATAGAATCCTCCCTATATAAACCCCTTCCATGAATAGCTATTGTTTCCCCTCTGAAAGACTCGATTTCATGGGCCCCAGGACCAGCATTAGAAAAAATTCCAATGATTGATGCAAACACTGATAATACAACAATACATAATACAAGTAAACTAATTGACCTATTATACTTCATTTAGAATCCCCCTGATATACTAAATTGAATTCATTGCCTCTGCAAATTTCATAATATTACCTTCTAATATATTAGATTTATTTGACGTTACTTTAGATATCTTTTTTACTATGACTTTTTCCATGAAGTTCATCTTATCAAAGATAAACTCTCCTCCAAAACATTCCTTGGCCTCCGCAATTTTAATCAATTCGAGATTAAAGTTTTCATGTAATTCGGTTTTGACTGCATCTCCTTCTTGCATACCACAAATAAACAACCCAATTCGTTTTTCCATTAGTTTATCTAAGTTCTTTAAGCAAAATTCTATTACTTCTTTTTGTATTTTTCCAATATATATTGATCCACCAATAATAATTTTTTCATAATTTGAAATATCTATATCCTTTACTTTCTTCAATTTTTTTATGTCTACTTGCCCATTAAGCTCTTTAGACAACAATCCTGCACATTTTTCTGTGCACCCATATTTACCTGCATAAACAATCAAAGTATTCATTAATTACCCCTCCCTGGTCTTCCTAATTCAATGTCTTTCCATTAGCTATCCTTAATACTATTTCATTTGAATAAAAGTTAATCAACTTTTCTGTTTGTTCATCCCCAATGTCCTTTTCTACTATAATCTTGAAAATAAGACCTAAGGTTGATACTACAATTATTTGAGCAGTTAGTTCAATTGTACTGTCATCTACATTTTTATCTTTATATATCTCTTGTAAACATTGGTATAGCGCAGACAAAGCTGGTTTTTCTTTTGAGGCACCTTCAAATAATGAAGAGGTGTGCTTTAATGCTAATTTTGATTGATTTAACTGGGCGGCCATAAATTCTTCTGGCATATCTAATGCTGCTTTTATATAATTTTTAGTTATTTGTATTAATTTTTCTTCAGGAGATTTGCCTTCCACCTTTACAAATGATACTGCTGATACTATTTTTTTATATCCTCTTTGCATTACAATATTTAATATTTCTTCCTTATCATCAAAATAATGATAAA
>CAYUEJ010000141.1:0-4664 GCA_964442565.1 uncultured Candidatus Epulonipiscium sp. | reverse complement strand
TTTAATCCATATAAGCACCTTTCATAGGGCTTGTAGCATGTTGGCTATACAGTTTTAAAAGGCCTTTTGTATGCTTACTCTTGAATTCTTTTAAGTTTTTCTTTCTTTCCACTAATATACTATCCATTTCCTCTAGCGTTTTTTCTATACCTGCTACCCCTATTATATTCAACTTACGTTTTTCTACATCTAGTTCAATAATATCTCCTTCTTCTACTAATGCAATAGCTCCTCCTGCTGCAGCTTCTGGAGATACATGACCAACAATAGGTCCCCTAGATGCTCCCGAAAATCGTCCGTCAGTAATTAATGCAACACTTTCTGCTAACGCGGGATCAGAGCAAATGGCTTCACCAGTATAAAACATTTCTGGCATTCCACTTCCCCTTGGCCCCTCGAATCGAATAAAAACGGCATCCCCTGGTTTAATCTTACCCTTAAAAATAGCATCGATAGCTTCTTCTTCACTATCAAACGGTCTTGCATTTAGTTTTGCCTTGAACATATTTTCAGGACATGCTGTATGCTTTATAACAGAGCCTTCAGGTGCAAGGTTACCTTTTAAAATTGCAATGCTTCCATCCACTCCAATAGCCCCATTAAAGTCTTTTATAATATCTGTTCGTTTAATTTGCCTTCCTATCAATTTACCTTTTTCTTTTAATATCTCATCACAATGCTTATAGAAACCGTTCTGTTTTAAATCCTCTAGGTTTTCTCCCAAAGTTTTACCTGTAACAGTCATTACATCTAGATGAAGCTTATCTTTAATTTCTTCCATAATACGCGGAACCCCACCTGCATAATAGAAGTATTGAGCAGGCCAATCGCCTGATGGCCGCACATTTAGAAGGTAGTGTGCCCCTTTGTGTAGACGGTCAAAGGTGTCTGCATCTATCTCAAATCCAAATTCATGGGCAATGGCTGATATATGCATTACCGCATTGGTAGAACCTGAAATAGCCGCATGCACCATAATCGCATTTTCAAAACTTTTCATAGTAACAATATCTTTGGCTGCAATTTTAAGCTCCAGTAACTTCATAATCTGGGCCCCTACATCATAGGAAGCTTGCTTTAATTCTGGTGCTAAGGCTGGCATTACGGCAGTACCTGGAAGCATAAGGCCTAATGCTTCAGCCATTACCTGCATAGTAGCTGCTGTTCCCATAAAAGAACAAGCCCCACAACTTGGGCAAGCATTTTGCTTATAATATGTTAACTGTTCATCAGAAATATCGCCTCGTTCATGCTGTGCAGAAAACTTTCCAATTTGCTCCAACGTTAATAATTCGTTAATGCCACAGTTTGGATCTTCTGAAATATATTCATCTTTTACAATAGTAGCTTCCATTACACCGCCACTTATTATAATGGCACTCATATCTTTTAACCTCCCAATGCTCATTAGCATTGCAGGCATCCCCTTATCACAGCTAGTGATAAATACACCGCCATCAAATCCAATTGAATTCACATGAGCTTCCACTAAATTAGTAATTGCTTCTCTATGTGGTAAGGAATAGTTAATTCCATCATGTCCTTGTGCCATTCCATCACACATGTCTGTTGCAAAATACCTGGCTGCTTTCCCACCATTTGTATTAACTGCCCTAACGGTCTCCTCGATAAGAACATCTAAATGTGTAGAACCTGGGTGGCTGTTTCCATAAGTACTCTCTATAATAATTTGTGGTTTTTCAAGGTCAGATATGGTCCATCCCATACCCATTCTCAAAGGGTCCATTTCTGGCGCTATTTTTCTGATTTCTTGACTTTTTAGCATATCTTTCTCCTTCCAATAAACTCTGTATCTGATATAAGCCTTTACAGTTCTAAATACTTATCTAAGGCATGTAATTCATCTAATAAATTTGCATCTAATTTACTTTGGATAAACTCTTCCTTAACCTTAGAGATAAACCTTAAATCAGCAAATAAATGTGTAATGGTTACAAGTAGTCCACCAACATCTAAGTATTTTAAAGATTTCTTTACAACTTCTGGATTCTCCCCTGCAACACCTGCTCCTGCCGCAACCCCCACAGCAATCAAATTACTTGATGATGCGATGATATTAGAAATCAATATAATTTTTCTTGTTCGCACTTGGTAGAGCTTTCTGTCTAACTCACCATTTTCTGCACATATTAGGCTATGTACGGTGGATATAATAAAATTAATAAATTCTGCTCCAACTGCTTGCTTACCAATATCCCCTAAAGCAATGGCATCTAATCCATATTCTGCTAGTGTTTGTGTAAAATCTGGTGAAATAAGCTGCAAGAATGGTATGGGTAGTCCACGTGTAGAGTAATCCGATTTTAGATGCAAATGCTCTTTTACAATGGCTTCAACAAGTATCCTTTTCCCACCATCACTCCCAAAGCGATCAATGACGGCTTTAAACACTTTTTGTGTTTGAGCCTTTGCTACAAGCGAGGGAACATATACCCCATTTTTATTTGGTCTATATTGAATATGATGTGATGTGCCATTCCACCATGTTGCTGTATTGGTCACAATATTAGCTGTCCCAAATATATAACCTAAGATTGGATCATGACCCAACGAGCGAAATCGATGTGAGTTACCATCCAGTCCTTTCCCGTCTTTACCAATTTTATATTTTTTACTGCCCGCAATAATATCAAAAGGCACCTTATTTTGACCGACTATTGTTTCTTCAGTGGCATAATAATATTGACCACGAAGTCTCCCTCCCTTGCCATACTTATCCTCCATTATTTGGGATGCTTCAGTAGCAGAATCCCTATCTGAAAAAGGAGTTATGACATATTGCCTAACGACTTGAAGGGCAATGGCTGTCACCAAAAAGACAACATCAATCTTTTTTAACTTTGTGTGTGCACAAAATTCATCTTCTATATCCTTAAGTCGCTGATCTGCTACTTTGATTTCATCCTCAGTAAGAAGGTCCTGGATTTTTATATCTGTATAGCCCCTCGTATGTGCAAGATTAACCAAATCTTCATAAGAAATAGCATTTGTTTCACAAATTTTATTAGCTTGCTTAGCCTGATTATATGCCTCTGGCGTAATGGATTCTAAACTTATGCCTATTGATTCAAGCCATGCTTTATTTTCTTCCAACTTTCTGTGTGCTGCATCATTAAATTGCTTATGTAGCTTATTACTACTTTTCCTATGCTGAATCCTTGTCTCTTCTTCCGAAACAAGTTGCTGGGCATCATCTCGTTGCATTTTAAACACATTATATAAATCTTTATCTTCCTTCACATAATCACCCCATTACCCAAAAGCAAGATTGCCTTCTAAATCTTGTCGTTTCTTCTTTAGAGCTTCAAAAATGGCCTCATACTCAGCAATCTTTTCTTGCTGTTTCGTTATAATATCATCTTTTGCTTTATCTATACTGTCATGCTCTCTCATAAGGGTTACATATTTTTCATAGATTTTCTGTTGTTTTTCAGCAAGTTCCTTACAATAGTTTGCTTGTTTTTGCTGTTCCTTTTTCTTCGTTTTATTCTTACCAAAAAGCAAGCCCACTCCTGCACCAATTAATGTGATGATTGCTAGGGGCAATGCTGCGGGTAACATTGCTGCTGATGCAATACTAAATTTAGCTATACCACTCATTCCTAGAGTCGCACTGGCTACACCTACGGTTCCTGCGCTAGTGGCAATAGCCGTACCAGTAGCACCCCCTATGGCTGTTCCTATAACCCTAGCAGCTTTAGGGTTTCCCTTAATAACTAATGATGTTGTGCCCAAAATTGAATCTGAAATATTCAATAATTCATCAAGTTGGGTTATTTCATTGCGCGTTAGTGATGTAAATCTACTCATGTTTCATCCCCTCAATTCTATAAATTTAATACTCTTATTACCAATTGCTTAATTGCTACTTCTTGTAAGGTCATTTGAAGTTATATATGGGTCCTTATAATAAGCAAGAGCAAGCTGTACAAACATCAAACACCAAATGATAGGCTCACTAAGGATAACACCCATAGATCCTGTAAAAGGAAATATCCAAAAAGCAAAAATCACTTTCCCAACTAACTCTATGATACTTGACACAAGGGGTACTACTTTTTTCCCCATACCCTGTAAAGCATAGCGCAGGTTGAATACGGGCCCTAAAACCAAATAAAAAGGTGTTGTAATGCGAATATAGGTGACACCATAATTGATCATGGTTCCATCCTCTGATCCAGTCAATATCTTCAACATAAAGGGCGCCGCAAAAAATATGATAACTGTTATACATACTGACCACGCCGTGGATATCATATTGGCGTATCTCACAGCCTTTATGATGCGAAGCCTTTGATCAGCCCCCTTATTTTGTGCTACAAAAGTTAATAAAGATGAACTCACTGCAGCTAGGGGCATGATTGTAAAGGAAAATAGGTTCCTAGCCGCCGTGTGCCCAGCAATAATCAAATACCCCATTGTATTGATTGCATATTGTATAGTCAATGAACCTATATTGACCAAGCTAGACATAAGCCCCATGGAAACTCCTTGGCTTACAAGGTAAGTATATAATATTTTGTTTACCTTAAAATGCTTCTTGCTAGGAATCAAGAATTCACATTTCTTAAATATGTAAATTAAACATAAAAGTGTAGATATTGCCTGTGAAATAACTGTAGCGATTGCTGCCCCTCTTAGCC
>CAYUEJ010000140.1:2934-4682 GCA_964442565.1 uncultured Candidatus Epulonipiscium sp. | reverse complement strand
CATGGACCTTATCAGGTATTTGTAGCACTGACTACTTAAATATTGGTGGGTACGTTAGTGGGCTTATAGGAGGGAATGCACTAATAGTATCACTGTTACCAGCTATATTATTTGTAATAGGAACAGGACTAGCCTTCTCAACAGGGACATCCTGGGGAACTTTTGGGATACTAATACCTATTGTTATTTCAATTGTAGGTGTTGCTGATATTAACCTAGTTGCTATTAATATTGCGGCTGTTCTGGCAGGTGCTGTATGTGGTGATCATATCTCGCCTATTTCAGATACGACGATATTAGCTTCAGCAGGCGCCCAGTGTGACCATATTATCCACGTATCAACACAGATTCCATATGCACTTACTGTGGCAGCCTGCTCATTTGTTGGATTTTTGGTGAGTGGGGTAACTAGTAACGGATGGTTAGGGCTTATAAGCAGTTCCATAGTTATGGCTGTTGTTCTAAGGGTTATCACAGTTAGGGAAAAGTCATCACGTGCTAGTAGTATTTAATTGAAGTTCTTTCTGGGAGGGGTTGTTTAGGAGAAATCCCTTGTAGTCGAACCTTGAACCATGGCAGGGGCAGTCCCAGGAGAGATCATCAGGGTTCCAGCTCAGCTGACAACCAAGGTGGGGACATTTTGTAGATACAATATAAACATCATCATTAGTTTTCTTGTAGACACCAAACTTTTGACCCTTATAATCTACAATACCCCCATGCCCTACTGACACATCCTCAAGCTCGGATGAGGGAATATAAAGATTCTGTTTAATAAGCCCCGACACGGTTTCTACCCCATCAACAGCAAGGTTTTTGGCAGAAGCTGTAAAATTACTCCTTTGGGGACTAAAGATATCCTGGCAATCATTGTATTTACCTAAAATCATATCTGATAAAATCATAGCTGATGCCATGGAAGAGGTCATTCCCCATTTATTAAATCCAGTTGCTACATAAAGGTTATCTGTAGCTGTAGAATATTTACCAATATAAGGGATGTTATCATGGGTCATACAATCTTGAGTTGACCAGGAGCAAACTTGGTGACTTTCAGGATAGAATTCAAATGCCTTATTGGCTAGTTTTATATAATTCCCACCTTTTTCGTTCTCGCCAGTGCGGTGACCACATCCACCAAAAATAATCATATCCTTATAGGTTCTAAAGGAATAACTAACTTCATCAATACCTAAATATGCCCCGTCTAGTGTACCTGCATTTTTGAGTGCGGTATCGTAAGAACGTTCTTGATGCATTCTAGCAAAGTAATATCCAGGAAAATTAATAAAAGGAAAATGGGTTGTTACTATAATATTATCTGCAGTAATAGCGCCACCACTAGTTATAATTGTATTATCCTTAACTTCAAGGGCCTTGGTGTTCTCGTAGATAGATAGTTCCTTGGAAATAAAGCCCAAAAATTGTAAAGGATTAAACTGTGCTTGACCTTCCATCTTCAGAGCGGCTTTAACTTCAAATGGCAAAGAGGTATTGGTGGTTAAAGAGCCCTTGAGCCCAACGCCTTCCATTGCATAAAGCTCGGACTCTAGAAGACTAGGGTCCTTAGTTGTATAAAGGTAGGTTGGAATTGTTTCAAAACTACAATTAATACTGCGCTTATTAATAATCTTCCGGTACATATTAAGGGCATCCAGGTTTGCCCTAGCATACTGACTAGCTTTATCAGCCCCAAACTGGTTAACAATCTTATCGTAGATTAGGTTATGTTGGCATGTTACCTTGGC
>CAYUEJ010000140.1:0-2900 GCA_964442565.1 uncultured Candidatus Epulonipiscium sp. | reverse complement strand
ACCTGATGCAATTGTGTTAGATTCAATTAAGATACAATCAATTCCCTGCTCCTTAAGTAAATATGATGTTAAGATTCCGGTAATTCCAGCACCAATTATACAAACATCAGTCTTAAGATCTGATGTTAAAGATTCAAAACTTGGTAGTTTGCTATCTAAGGTCCATATAGATTCCAAATTAAACACTCCTTAAAACATATATTTTAAATTAGTATTGACATTTTGTTCGAATTTTATGCTAGAATAAATATAGGAGTTGACAGATGGGTCCGTTTTGGGGCAGGCAATTTGCATTGAAAAGCCCCAAAAAGGACCTATCTGCCACACTAGCAACTGAAGGTAGGGTGATTATCATAAATTTTGATGATATAGACAAACTTATGGAAGAAAGGAACAAGGAGCTTAAAAAAGAGAAAAACCAAATAGTATATGCTATTATATTATTTGCCATAATTATAATCTTCTGCGCACTGCTTTGGAATGGCCACAAGATTTATGCTATTAGCTTAGGAATAGGCAGTGTGATAGGAATTGTTTTAAGATATTCAAGATTTTGTTTTGCAGCGGCCTTTAGAGACCCATTTATAACGGGAAATACCAAGGTGATGAGGGCAGTTATACTAGGGCTTATTGTTAGCACTATTGGCTTTGGGCTAGTTCATTCTGGCTACCAGCATAGCCAAGCAGGTAATTACGATAAAATCCCTGGTGCAATAGGCCAAGTAGGGCCGGGTTTAATCATAGGAGCATTTATATTTGGTATAGGTATGGTCTTAGCAGGAGGATGTGTATCAGGTTTGCTAATGAGAATTGGTGAAGGGCATACTATTTACCTTTTAGTCTTAGCAGGATTTATAATCGGTAACTCATTAGGGGGGAATGATTATGGAGGTAGGATTGTTTATTTTCCGGATTACATAAGTTTAAAAATAGTTGTTTTAGTGCAGATTATAGTGCTTATAATTATGTATAAATTTGCATTATACTATGAAAAAAAGCACACAAGTAAATAGTGGAGGTATGATATGGCAGTAAGAGAAATAGATTGTTTAACTGAGCTTTGCCCAATTCCTATACTTAGGGCTATAAAAGAATTTAAAACTATGGAGGCGGGGGATATACTAATTATTCGTGCAGATCATAGCTGTGTGCCTATTGATTTAAAAAAATGGGCATCTGAAAAAAACTATTCTGTTAAAGAAGTTGAGGTTGGGACAGGTGAGTGGGAAATATACATTCAAAAACCTAAGTAAAATAGATTAGGAGGGAGTCATGAGAAGGGTTATAAATCAGCTGAAAAATCCTTGGCCATACTGGGTAGGAGGTGCCTTGTTAGGGTTTATTAACGTTGCCTTACTAATTTTAATAGGTGGACCTTGGAGGGTAACTAGTGGTTTTTCGCCCTATATTAATAAATATACTATTTTGAATATAGGGGTTATTTTTGGTTCATTGATGGCCACCTTGTTAGCATCCCAGTTTAAAATTAAGAAAATAAAGAGCAAAAGACAAATTTTTACGGCACTTATAGGTGGAATTATGATGGGATATGGAGCAAAAGTAGCAAGAGGATGTAATATAGGGTCGTTTTTTAGTGGTGTACCATCATTTTCATTGCATGCATGGGTTTTTGGGCTATTTATATTTCTAGGAGTAGGGGTTGGTGTTAAGATTTTAGTTAAAAGCTCATTCTAACAAAATCCCCTTTTATTAGATATAATAAAGTTTGCAAATAACTGCTCATACTCTGTAAGTTCATAATTATCCCGTGAAGCAAGATAATAGGAAAAGTCAATCTTTGAATCTTCTAGCTCAATAATCTTTAAGGATTGATTTTTAAGCTCAGATGCAACTACAATTCGTGGCAAGAAAGAAAATCCCTTACCTGAAACTATAGAAGACTTAATAGCTTCTGGGGAATTTAAATCATAAATAATGTTTAAGTTTTCAATTAAAATGCCTAGTTTCTTAAGTTCTTCTTCCATTATACAGCGTGTTCCGGACCCCTCTTCTCGTAAGATTAGTGGGAAATATTCCAGCTCTTTAAGAGAAATCTTTGAAGGAGATAAAATGTTATTACCTACTAAAAGTAGCTCATCTGATACAATAGGTTTCATAGTTATGCCAGGCACGTTAAAATCATTTTGTATTATTCCAAGGTTAATAGTATGCTCTTGAAGTTTTTGAATAACCTTGCTTGAATTAATAACATCCATATGAATAGCCACCTCTTCGTGTACATTTTTAAATGTAAACAGGCTACATGGGAGGGCATATTCACCAACACTTTTACAAGCACCAAGCATAAGTCTTGGCTCTTCGTGGTTTAAATTTATCAAATCCCTTTTAATATTACCTTGTATAGATAGCAGTGTTTCCGCATAATTAAAGACAACAGTACCTTCTTCAGTAAGTTCCACCCCCTTATTACTTCTGGTTAAAAGAGTTACACCGAGTTCATTTTCCAGGCTTTTAAGCTGGCCGCTAAGTCCAGGCTGGCTAATATGGAGTACATTAGATGCCTTAGATATACTATTATGTATTACTGTAGTATAAAAGGATTCCAGATATTCAAGATTCATGTAAGTCACCCCCTAAAATTAATAAATTGCTATACAATAAGTATAGCTTATATTGGGCCAAAAGAAAATACTATAGTGCATAAGACATCCCTTCTGTTAATAATCTGTAATTTAACCTATACTAATGTTAGATAATTAACAAACAGCAAGTTTAAGGGGGAGAAAGAATGAAAAAGAAGGAACAAATTATTGGATGGATAGGTGTTATTTTAGTTCTAATTCTAGGGAAGACACTTTTAGCATCGGATATGTTATTTTTTAGGTTGCTGGTGGGTGTTGGATTTGGATATGCCTTAACAAGATCATATTCTGGTTTTG
>CAYUEJ010000139.1:2944-4710 GCA_964442565.1 uncultured Candidatus Epulonipiscium sp. | reverse complement strand
TATGTTATAAGGATTGTATGATATTAGGTACTGGTAATCACTGAAAAGTAATGCACTTTTAATGTGTTTTTTTCATATTATCTGTACTATGTACATGAATGAAGGTACCAGGATTATCCTAGTACCTTTTTGTTTTAGGCTTTTTCTTATCTCTCACATGATTTCTAGAGGGTTCAATTTAAAATTGCAACTCTTTTATATATCTTTTAATTCTATTTTCAAAATCTAAGGGAATACCAGTAACCTCACAGTATATTTTAGCAAGATTGTCATTATAATGCATAAATGACTGGAGCTCAGCTAAGAAGTTCTGGGCAAGATATTTATTGTTAAGTAATATGACAATGGAAATGACCATAGCCCACACATCAGTTCTGGTTTTATGCAATTCCTTTTCTAAAACTAAATTATTTCTAAAGAGTAAGTTGGCTTTATTATTAAGACGAGAATCCCTATAGGTTAAAAAGTTCAAATTATGTGCAATCGTATTTCTAAATTTTCGTACAAGATTAAGTGCATCAATAGTTATATTGATTTTATCGTTGAACTCTAAATCAGTAGTGTTAAAGATAGGAATCAAATTAAAAAAATCTTCTTGTTCATTTCTTTTTAAAAAAGAGAATAGATTTGTTGTATCTGAGAAACTAACATTCCTAAACAGTATCCAAGGAGGTATGTGGTTTTTGGTTTCCCGATAAAATTGAGTGGGAGTATCCCGACATGAAGTAGCAGTGTGTGAAAAAGTTTCTAGAGTTCTTTGAAGCCTTTCTCTCTGCGGGCCTGTCCGGCTTCTTTTATAATTTTCAATCCTTAGATATTTAGTATGGTCCTCAGTAAGATTGTTTGCAACTATGTAAGAAAGTAAAGTCTTAAAGGAGTTTTCTACATATGTAGCATACTTAAAAAGTACACCCTGGATGTTTTTATTGAATATATGAGTAGTATATAGTTCTTCAATAGTAGTGCCAAACTTATATTTACCATCAGGCATATAAAGAGTCTGATAGCCATTAATGAGATCATAATAAGACAGGGATGATAGAGCCTCTGTCGCAAACGCGTCATTATCTATAGTTAACTTATAATCGGTCTTTAATTTTTCAATTTGTTCGTCGAATGTTAAGAATGGTTTATCCATAAAGAGCCTCCTGTGAAGTGTTTTGAACGCCAAAAATCCCCATTACAAATAATGTAATAGGGATTTTCTGAGCCGTCCATTTAAGTATCAGCTAGTTAACTAATTACATTATAATTTATATGAAAATTATTGTCAAGGATGTATATGTGGAAAGATATTTTTGGTTGTTATAGAATTTCAACCTTATCACCAACTTTTATTACGGTGTCACTTGGTACTTTTTTATTGGATATGCTACTTTCATCCACATTTAAAACTTTAATTTTTGTGGTTGTAGTTTCAAATTGAGATAATGGACTCATAAGGGCATTTCGCGTAGTAGTTTCTATTTTTTTACATAAAGAAAACTTATCATAAGTTGTTACTATTGTTAATTTGGCTTTGATTGAATCTAGAGTCCCAAGAGTTTCGTTAGTCTGGGGGTCTATAATCTCTGGCCCAATAGATATAATCCTAACCTGTTCATCTTCATCAGCGCCTTGATTCCTTCCGTAGTTAATTAAAACTGAATGCTCATCCAAGATTTCTATTACCCTATAATCATCATAAATCATTTTATTACCTCCTTAATTATGTAGGTAGTGTAAAGTATTACCCTACCTTCTTGTTCTAAAATCTATATATATCA
>CAYUEJ010000139.1:0-2934 GCA_964442565.1 uncultured Candidatus Epulonipiscium sp. | reverse complement strand
CTAACTTTAAAAGTATGTGTTCAATGTATTTTAAAGAAATATTTAGCTCCTAAAATTAAATTCTTTTTTCACATGTGCTCATTTCTTTCTAGTATTTTTCCATAACCCCACCTACATGCTTTCAGTTCTTGTTTTGTGTTAGAATACGATACTTTGGTTTCTGATATCACCATAACTCGTTTAGTGGTGTCCCAGTTCCTCAGCAAGAATACTTTTCTTATTTATAGTAGTTTCCTTGCATTTTACCTTTTTTCTGCGTGAAATTAGAAAATCTATATAGTTGTTAAGTTCTTCAGTTTCCTCCTCAGTTAGTTCTTCACCATCTAAGAGTGCAGCTATAGTGGTAGGTTTTTCTACTACATGTTTTTCTTCCCATCCCATAATATATGCAGGAGTAGTACCTAGGGCGTTAGCGAAATCCTCAATCTTGTCAGTACTAAGTGTTTTAATGAAACCATCCTCATATCGTTTTATAGTACTTTCATGAAGATTCAAAATTACTCCTAGTTCAGCTCTAGTTAATTTCTTGTTTTTCCTAGCATCAAATAGCCGTTTGCCAATTTCATCCAAACTCATATATTTTCATCTCCTTAATGTTTGTTAAACTTAATATACAATGTTTATGCATGGTGTGCAAGGTTGTTTGTAAATATTATTAAAAAACTTGCATAATACGCTTGTTTTTTGGATTAGATTAGGAGTTTGGAGAGGGATATAGTAAAAAATATTGACAAAACAGACTACAAGTTGTAAACTTAAATTAAGAAGTGGGTTTAAGACTTGTAAACTGGAGGTGCTTTTATGATAGATTATAGATTAACGGATGCAGAAGAAAATCTTGCCCAGCTTATTTGGGCCAATGAACCAATTAAATCACCAGATTTGGTAAAACTATGTGGTATAGAATTTGACTGGAAAAAATCCACAACATACACCATGTTAAGGCGTCTAGAGAATAAGAAAATATTTGTGAATAAGGAGAGTTTAGTTATTTCACTTATAAAAAAGGAAGATTTTTATGCAGAACAAAGTAAGATTTTTGTAAGGGAAAAATTTGCAGGTTCTTTACCTAAATTTATAGCTGCCTTTACGAGAAAAAATAAGTTAAGTCTGGAAGAAGTAGAGGAGTTAGAAAGATTAATAAATGAGCATAAGGAGGTGGAGTAATGGACCAATTATTTCTTAATATTATTAATATGAGTATTACAGCATCTTATGTTATATTGTTTGTTATCCTGATTCGCTTGCTTTTAAAAAGACTTCCCAAGGCCTACTCATACGGCCTTTGGTTAATTGTAATGGTTAGATTACTAGTCCCATTCTCAATTTCAAGTTTATTTAGTATGATTCCGGCCAATACTAAAGTGATACCTAAGGATATAGTATATGCACCAAAACCTGAGATTCAAAGTGGAATTGCAGTAGTCGATAGGGTAGTAAATAATTCATTACCAGCAGCTGCGACCACAGCCAGTGTAAATCCAATTCAGATATGGATTTTTATAGGGCGATGTATATGGCTAGCTGGTATATTAATCTTGCTAATCTACAGCATTATAACCACTTTGAAACTCGTGGGAAATCTTAAATCATCAAAACATCTAAGGGATAATATCTACACTACTAATCAGTTCGAAACACCCTTTGTATTTGGCTTATTAAGACCTAAAATATATATTCCTTTTGGTCTTTCAGAAACGGAACACTCCTATATTGTAAAGCACGAAGAAACCCATATTAAAAGATATGACCATATAATAAAATTCACATTTTTTATAGCAACAAGTATTCACTGGTTTAATCCTCTAGTTTGGCTGGCATTTCACCTTATGACTAAAGATATGGAGTTATGCTGCGATGAAAAAGTAATTGTACAGATGGGGAATGATATAAAAAAAGATTACTCCCACTCACTCTTATCCTTGTCTAGTGATAGAAGAATAATAGGTAGCCCCCCTTTGGCATTTGGAGGAGAAAATATAAAGCAGCGCATTAAGAATATTATAAATTATAAAAAGCCAGGATTTTGGGCTAACCTAGTAGGAAGTGTTGTAATAGTAGTTGCCGTTATGGGACTTCTTAGTAATCCGAAGCCCAGTGCTATATTATCGGCAGAAGAAGATGAAATGATTAGGAATTTTATAGGTAAATATTATGCCCAGTTATCCTACACGGAGGAAGAGCAAGAAGAAATTCAGCTAGAGATGCAGGAACTTGCCGATTTTATCGGGATAGATGAAAAAAGTGATAAGCCAGCTTCTGGAGAGATAAGGCCAAACGGATTCTATTATTTTTACAAAGAAAACCTTACACCCCAGCTGTATGATACTATGACTAGAAATAGAAGACTCCCTGATTTTAAGATGATAGGCATGGGATACGATAAAAGTAAGATAAAAAACATTACATTTAAGAGGGAGAATGATGTTATCCATACTGCCTTTAAGGTAGAGTGCTATATAGCGGAGGACCTTATAGATGAGAAAATAATTGAACTAGACTTTGGTCTAAAAAAAATCGAAGATAGACTATATATTGATAGCATAAACGGAAACCTAAGTTATACCCCAAATGGATAATGCCCACGTTCTTAAAGAATTAACCTTACATTCATATTTTATTCACAATTATGCCTCATAATAAAGACATACCCGAAAGGAAAACTTAAAACCAATCTTTTAATTCTCCCCCGAGAATATAAATGGAATGTAAACGAGTGATTTTAAGTTTCCCTCCTCAAGTTAATATAGATATAAAAAAAGCTGACCCCCATCAGCTTTTTTTATTGTTTAAATTAGGAAATATGCACACAAATACCTGTATTTATGATATAATACTATATACAGAAAATACGATATTGATAAGGAGTGGTTTTTGTGCTAGATATAGCAATAATAGGAGCAGGCCCAGCAGGTCTCTCAGCAGCAATTAATG
>CAYUEJ010000138.1:0-4740 GCA_964442565.1 uncultured Candidatus Epulonipiscium sp. | reverse complement strand
AAGTATTTCTCCTAATGTAACAATATCTCTTTTCATACGCACCCTCCTAAATTTTGACTACTGCTTTAACTATATCTGCAGTGTAAATCCGAACTACAGATCCTCACATATTCTAATTTAACCAATACCTCACTTTCTATCTTTGTTAAGCACTTTGTTAAGGGCCTTAATTATGTGTTTATAGAGTAACATCCATACATATTTGTGTCAAGATAGTTTTGTTTATATTGTACTAATAAAACTTTCAATTTGATTCAAGGCAGCTCCAAGTGCTGCTGCTTCTATTTTATAACAGCAAGGCTTCACATAGGAAGCATCCTGCTCAAAAGTATTAAGCTTTGCAACCTTATCTTTTAGGTGATACATATAAGGCTCAATAAAACTACCTACATATCCTCCTATTATCACATTACAATCAAAAATCATTCGTAAATTATTAACTTGTATAGCTAGATTGGATAAATACTCTTCCCAAATACTCCAAAACTCCTTATTTCCATTTTTAATTTCTTCAAAAAACTTTTCTAATTTCCCATCCGTATGTTGGGCTAAACTGATAGCTGAGCAATAGGAATCAAAACATCCTTCTTTTCCACAGTAACACTTCTTCCCTCTCGGTATTAAAGTAACATGTCCAAATTCACCACTACGCCAATTATCTCCTATGTTATAAAACTTATTATCTGTCATATTCTCATTGTGGTAGGATTGGTATTTACTAATAATGGCCCCCCCAACACTATTACTAAGTGATATATAAACCGCATTATAGCTTTCATCAGCATTATAGATTTCTGAAACAGCTGAAGCATCTGCATCATTAATAAACATGGTTGAATATGGTATGTTTCCTACAAATACTTTAAAGGGAATATTGGAGATGCTAAGAGCATGGGAAAATACTATACGCTCTTTTTGTGTATCCACAATCCCTGGAATAGAAATACCAAATCCCAAAAACTTTTCATCTAATATACCATATCTTTCCTTAAATTCTAATGCTGTTTTAGATAGTTCATGATAATATTCTAGGTCATTAGCATACGGCTGATGTACACGCATATGCTGTAAGACTTCACCTGATAAATTTGTTAATACCAAACCAATATGGTTTCTTGTTATATCAATCCCAATTGCATACTTAGCACCATAAATAGGTGAAATAGCTGTTGCCTTCCTACCACCTGTTGATTCAAATTCTCCTACTTCTTCAATAAGCCCCTCACTTATTAGTTCATTTACATTTTGAAGAATTGTAGGCATACTAATTTTAAGTGCTGCTACTATCTCCGGCTTTGATACTCGTTTGTTTTTATTAATATACCTGAATATTTTATTTCTATTAGCTCTTTTTACTTCTATATTACTTGCACCCTTTTTAATCATATAACACCTCTATACTTTAATAAAGTCTTTACTTTAGTTTATAATATCACCCTAATTTTATAAATACAAGAGAAAATATCATAAAAATGAAGGGTTAATTAAATTAATCCTTCATTTTTATGATATTTATTTATTTTTATAATCTAATACTTTTTTATAAAAGAGTTCTGCTTGCTTCCTACAGATAATAAGCTGATTTAACTCATCTTCTAGGTCTCCCTCTTTTACAGTTAGCACAACTTCAAAGTCTGCTGGTAACTGTATAGGAGCCTTTGCTACATATTCTGCAATTATATCCCAGTCTAGTATTCCTTTATCAAGGGTACCATCTACATTAGGAATCCAGTGTGCATCATGAGCTAGTACTGCTAAATCCGCTTCATCTCCATCCTCTTGGAACAGTAGTTCATCAGAAATAGATTCGTTATCTTGAAGATGGGTTGCATAAAGTCTTTCATGGTATTTTTTTAGAAAGTGGTAATGATCTTCTCTGCACATTAAAGCCCCGTGCCCTGAATCATAAGCAAATCCTAAGAAATCACTATCATATTTATCAAATAGTAAGTCAAACTGTTCGTCTTGATATTTTTGTGGGGTACAGATCATGTTTTCAAGTGCAATTCTAACTCCTGAAGCTTTTGCATATCCCTCTATCTCATCAAATGATTTCATTACTTGTTTATAATAAGATGCTTTCTCACGGGGGTTCTCTTCAAACATCATATAAGGAAGTTGCATATGAAGAACCATTACTGATGCCCCAATGTGAGTACATAGGTCTATTCTATTTTTTAATAAATCTACACCCGCTAAGCGCAAATACTCATTTTTAGAAGTATAGTCTTTCCTAATATCTTCAAACCTATAGCGATTATAAAATTTACTTTTCCCATTTACGGTTTTAAATCTTTCTCCGCCTTCTGATGCGTGAATACTATGGGCGCAGATATTATAATGCCTTAAGACGTCTCTTGCCTGAAACATTTCACTTCTGCTATATAAATATTCCCCTTGCCAGTTTTGCATCCACTGTGTATGGGTAAAACCTGCCTTAGCTAAAAAACTAATTTGACGATCTATTTCATTCCAATTGTGTAAGTCATTACTATAGTCTGTTTCACATGAACTTAATAGTTTTGAATTAGACATAGTTACCTCCTTATTTTCTCTTATAATATCTAAGCTAACTGAGCCTCATCAATAGCCTTTTTATTTAGTTTTGATAAAATAAATCCACAAATAAAACCAATAACTGAAAGAACTGCCATTGCTATAAAACAGTTGATATAACCTTGAAGCGGTGTAGCTGTTCCTGCATATTTATCAACCATATTTCCAGATACTGCGTACAAGAATATTTCTGGCGCGTATGTAACTAGAGAAATAATTCCTGATGCTGTACCAGCAAGTTCTTTAGGAACAAGAACTTCGTCAATTGTTGAGAAATATAATGCCTTAATACTATATAAACATAATCCATATAATACGAAGTTAGCTACGATAATTGGAACTGCTGCAGGACCTGCTGGTATTGCAACATAAGCTGTAGCAAATACTGCCATTCCTATAAATGTATATTGTATAAACTTAATTCTACTTCCAATTTTATCTGAAATTAAACCTGCAACTATGGCACCTACCATCATCATAAAATAAGTACGAATAACACTTAGGTTTGCCACTACAGTAGCACTAAGACCAAATGCTTCTGATAAATACGCTGTTATATAACCATGGAAAATCAGTGCTGAATAATTACAAATTCCTAGTGCACCACAAAGCCATACCCTTGGCATTTTTGCAACTGCCATAAAATCTTTCATATTTAATGGATTTGCTTTTTTCCCTTCCATTTCTTCTGGCGTGTCTTTTTCCATAAATATAGCTGCTAAAACACCTGCAACTAGCAGTAATATACTATAATATAAAATTGCATTTTTCATACCACCAATTTCATCTACAGCCATACCAAACACAGCAACTGAACCAAATGCTGCCAATGTTCCTATAAGTCCTCTTCCACCTTCTAAAGCCCCAAATAATCTACCTTGCTCTTCTGGTCCACCAAGACGGTTTATTGATTTAACCATAGCTGCCCAGAATGTAAATACCGTTGTAATTGCAAAGATAGCATGAATCACCATTAACCATATAAAACTTGGCATTGTCCAGTACCAAAAACCTGCTAATGCCGTACCTATACAAGAAACAATTATTAATGTTTTAGAACTAAACTTATCCGCTAGAACCCCCCCTGGGAAATAACAAATAAAGTTAACAACACCATAGGCTGACATAATCATACCTAATTGTGTTTTTGAAGCCCCTGTTGCCTGCTGTAGTGGTTCCATATACGTTTCACGTAAATATGGTAACTTGGTAATTACTCCCCCTGCAATAGCAACGATAAGAATAGTCATCCACTTTTGAAAATCACTTTTTTTGTTTGTCTCCATTTTTTTACCCTCCATTTTTTTGATTATTATATCTTTATATTCTCATCCTTCTTGCATTTTTCTTTTTCATTAATATAACTTGAGGCCTCCTTGAAAAAGCTAAATACAATTAGAATAACAATCACACCAATAGGAAATGCTGCAATGATTGCCACCGATTGTAGGCTATGCATAGTGCTTTCGGCACTTATTAACCCAATAGGTAGTATTATAAATAGCACTGCCCAAAACGCCCTTATCTTTTTATCTGGCTCATCGCCTTCTTTTAAGTTTTTATATGAATAAATGGAAATAACCATTGTTAGCGTATCAAAAGTAGTTACATAAAATATGACCATGGTAGCTACTAATAGTAAAATTGCGCCTTTAGCAAATGGCAGTGTATGGAATGAACTTAAAATTATCCTCGGAACTGTTATTCCCTCTGCTAGTTGCCCCATAATATCTATTGTTCCATTCATATGTTTTGAAAGCCCAAAACCTCCAAATACAATGAAACTTGTAAACGTCCCAGCAAGCCCTGATATGTATCCGCCTATAATTACATTTTTTATAGTTCTGCCTTTACTAATAACACCAATAAAAAATGGGGTTGCGGTGCACCATACCAGCCAATATGCCCAATAAAATATAGTCCAGTCCTGTGTAAACCCGTTTCTTCTCGATGGGTCCATATCGCTAGCAAGTGACAAGAAGTTTTGAACCATGTTACCCATTGCTGTAATGCCATTTTCCATAATATATACAGTGTCTCCAGACAGCAATAATACCCAAAGTACCAAGGCTAAAAACATAAAAACACATATCTTTGCAGCGAGTAATATCCCCTTAAATCCTGTTAGAACTGCCCATGTATAAATAATTGCTATGATAAGTAAAATTATAATATTTATCATAG
>CAYUEJ010000137.1:0-4775 GCA_964442565.1 uncultured Candidatus Epulonipiscium sp. | reverse complement strand
AAGAAAAATGTCCAACATGTACCGGCTTAGGTAAAATTAAGAGCAGGAAGAATATCTCTGTTACATTCCCAGCAGGTATTGACCATGGTCAAACACTAAGAGTATCAGGAAAAGGTGATGCAGGTACTAAGGGGGGGCCACCAGGGGACTTACTACTTGCAATATATGTAGAAAAACACCCGATTTTTGAAAGACAGGGCAACGATATCCACTGCAAGATACCAATTACTTTTGTGCAGGCAACACTTGGTACAGAGCTTTCCGTTCCAACACTAGATGGAAGTGTAAAGCTTACAATTCCAGAAGGGACTCAAACAGGAAGTGTATTTAGGCTACAAAACAAGGGAATACCTAATATTAGGAATAAGAAAAATAGAGGGGCACAGTATATAGAAGTATATATTGAGGTACCAAAGGGTCTAAAAGAAAAACAAAAAGCACTTCTAAGGGAATTTGCAGAAGAAACAGGGGATTACCAACCAGAACAAAAAGGTTTTTTTGAGAAAGTTAAAAAATTATTTGACTAAAGCATGAGGAGATCACATAGTGAACTATATTCAAGTATCAATAGAAACGAAAACTGAGGCAGTGGATGCAATTGGCAACCTTTTAATGGAGCAGGGTGTTGGTGGGGTTGAAATAGAAGACCCCAAAGACATACTAATGTCTAAAAAAAGTCCAACATCATGGGACTACTTAGAAGATGGGCTTACATCAGGAGACCCAGAGACTGTAATAATAAAGGTGTATTTCCCAGACCATATGAACCATATAGAAAAAATAGCAGATATTAAAGTTAGAATAAATGCTATGAGGGATTACCTAGACGTAGGGACTGCTAAGATATCAGCAGTCCAGATGGAAGAAGAAGAGTGGGCCAATGAGTGGAAAAAGTATTATAAGCTCACCCCTATAGGTGATAATATTATTATTAAGCCAACATGGGAAGACTATAGTCCAAAAAGTGATAAAGAGGTTATAATTGAGCTTGATCCAGGAATGGCATTTGGAACCGGAACACATGAAACTACATCTATGTGCATGGTGCTTTTAGAGAAATATATTAAGCCTAATGATACTGTTTTAGATATAGGAACAGGTAGCGGGATTTTAGGCATAACATCAGCAAAGCTTGGTGCTGGCAAGGTAATAGGTGTAGATTTAGATAAAACAGCCGTTAAGGTTGCAAAAGAAAATATAGAAGAAAACAATGTTTCTGATATAATGGATGTAAGGTATGGAGACCTTTTAGAAGTTGTAGTGGAACAAGGGGATATCATTGTGGCAAACATTATTGCAGATGTTATTATTCCCTTAAGTGAAACCGTAACCAAGGTGATGCATAGTGATGCACTCTTTATATCATCAGGAATTATTGAAGATAGGATAGATGATGTTAAAGCAAAGATAGAAGAAAACTTTGATATTATAGAAGTATTAAGAAAAGGGGAATGGGCTGCTATAGTAGCTAAGAAAAAAGGTGAGTAGATGCCAAGGTTTTTTGTAGAGCCAGATCAAATAAGAGAAGATAAGATAGATATAATAGGTCAAGATGTGAGACATATAAGAGATGTCTTACGTCTTGATTGTGCTGCCCAGATAGAAGTCTGTGATGGTCAGGGAACGGATTATCACTGCATTATAGATGAAATAAACAAGGAAGTTATTATAGCTAAAGTTATAAGTAAGGCACCCTCAGATTCAGAACCTAAGACAAGGCTTATATTATTTCAGTCCCTAATTAAGGGAGATAAGATAGAGTGGGTAATACAAAAAGCCACTGAGTTAGGTGTAGATAAGATTGTACCTATGCAAACAACCTACTGCGTATCTAAAACGGATAAATCTAAAAAAACTGATGCTAAAATAAGTAGGTGGAATAAGATAGCAAACTCAGCAGCCAAGCAAAGTGGCCGTGGGATTGTGCCAGAGGTGGCGATGCCAGTGACCTTTAGCCAGGCCCTTAACCTATGCTCAGATATGGACCTTGCCCTTATGGCTTACGAGAAGGAAAATCAAAGAAACCTTAAATCACATATAAAAGGCTACGAGGGAAAGACTATAGGAATACTAATTGGGCCAGAAGGTGGTTTTTCTAAGGAAGAAGTTATGCAGGCAGATAAGGCTGGCATAGGGGCAATAACACTAGGCCCTAGGATTTTAAGAAGTGAAACAGCAAGCATTGCCTTGCTTTCAAACATATTATACGAACTCGGGGAGATGGACTTATGATTTATCTAGATAACAGTGCTACAACTCAGCCACTAAAGGTTGTAGCTGAGAAAATGATAGAGGTTATGCTAGAAGACTATGGCAACCCTTCTTCCTATCATACAATGGGTCTTACAGCCGAAAAACATATAAAAGAAGCATCTAACTTTTTTGGGCAAGTGCTCCAATGCCAACCAGATGAGATAATTTATACATCAGGTGGTACAGAATCCAACAACATGGCAATTATCGGAACGGCCCTAGCTTATAACCGAAGTGGAAAACGCATAATTACAACAGAAATTGAGCACCCTTCCGTATACCAGGTATTTAAATATCTTGAGCAACAGGGATTTGAAGTTATTTATTTGACAGTGGATTCGCAGGGTTATATAGATATAGATGATTTGCTTTCAAATATTAACGATGAAACAACCTTAGTTAGTATCATGCATGTTAACAACGAGCTAGGTACAGTGCAAGATATAGAAGAAATCGGCAAAAAGATTAAAGACAAGAATAAAAATACGGTTTTTCATGTAGATGCAATTCAGTCATTTGCTAAAATACCAATTAACAGAAGAAGTAGTAAAATTGACCTCTTAAGTATTAGTAGCCATAAAATTTATGGTCCTAAGGGTGTAGGTCTATTATATAAAAATAGGAGTATAAAGATGAGCCCCATATTTTTTGGAGGGGGCCAGCAAAAAGATTACCGCTCAGGGACTGAAAACGTACCGGGCATTGTAGGTATGCATCTGGCCGCCAAGGAGATTATCAGCAAATTTGATGGCTATATAGTAGCAATGAATTCATTGAAAGAAGAACTAGGAAATAGTATACTTAACAATATAGCTGACACATACATTAATGGTCCGGACATTAAAGACGGTGCGCCTCACATTCTTAATGTAGGATTTAAGGATATAAAATCAGAAGTACTTTTACATGCATTAGAGGCTGCTAATATATATGTATCATCAGGCTCAGCCTGCTCATCTAATAAGAAGGTAGATAATAAAGTATTGGATTCCATAGGTAGAAATAAAGAGCAGCTAGATGAGGCCATTAGGTTTAGCCTTGGAATTAACAATACTACAGAACAAATACAAGAAACAGTTTTAGTGCTCCAAAAAACCATACCAATGCTACGTAAGGTTTTAAGCCAAGGAGGGAAAAGAAGATGAAAAATATTTATTTAATTAAATATGGTGAAATAGCAATCAAAGGTAAAAACAGGTATATATTCGAGAACTCACTTGTAGATACCGTAAAGAAGAACCTAAAGAAACTAGGAAAATTTGAAGTTTGGAAGGAACTTGGTAGAATTATTGCAGAACCAGAAGATAACTCTATAGAACCAATGCTTGTAATCCAGACATTACAACGTATTTTTGGTATTGTAGGGATTGCTTACGGACATAAAGTAGATGAAGTATCAATGGACTCCATTTATGATTTGGCCCTAACACATATGCAAACAGTATATAAAGACGAAAAACATACCTTTAAGGTAGAAACAAGAAGGTCAGATAAGAACTTTGAATACGATTCTATGGAAATTTCTGCAATGGTAGGCGCCCACCTTCTAGACAATATGCCAGGCCAGCTTAAGGTAGATGTTCACACCCCAGAGATTAGGCTTACGTTAGAGCTTAGAAGGTCGTTATATATATATTCAAAAACCCACAAAGGTGCAGGGGGTATGCCTACAGGGACCAGTGGTAAGGCTATGCTACTCTTATCAGGGGGGATTGATAGCCCAGTAGCAGGATGGATGATTGCTAAACGTGGCGTAGAGCTTGAGGCAGTATACTTCCATAGCCCACCCTATACTAGCGAAAGAGCCAAGCAAAAGGTGCTAGATCTTGCTGGGAAGGTTAGTCTATACTGTGGAAAGATAAATGTTCATGTAGTTAACTTTACAGATATTCAAATGGCAATTAATGAAAAATGCCCACATGATCAGCTTACAATAATTATGAGAAGAATTATGATGCAAATAGCAGAGCGTATAGCAGATGATAAAAAATGTGATGCCTTAATAACAGGTGAGAGCATAGGGCAAGTAGCAAGCCAAACTATACAAAGTTTAGCTGTAACTAATGCTGCAGTTGACCTACCTGTATTTAGACCACTAATAGGTTTTGATAAGGAAGAAATTGTGACAATATCTAAAAATATAGATACTTATGAAACATCCATATTACCATATGAGGATTGTTGTACATTATTTATTCCAAAGCATCCACAAACAAAACCTAAATTAAAATACATCGAGATATCGGAAAGGGCACTCCAAGATACCCTTGAAGAAATGATCCAAAAATCAATAGATGAGATGGAAACTATAACAATATAAAAAGTCCACTAAAACAGTGGACTTTTATCTGTTGCTTTTTCAGTTAATGTTATTGAGTTATATAATCTTCAATAAGTGGGAGAAGTTCATCTACAATAGAATCATTATAGATGTCCAGTTTAAGAGGTTTGCTTAGGTCTAAACTAAAGATTCCCATAATTGATTTTGCATCAATCACATACCTGCCTGAAGATAGGTCAAA
>CAYUEJ010000136.1:0-4800 GCA_964442565.1 uncultured Candidatus Epulonipiscium sp. | reverse complement strand
TATCATATCTAGAATTTACTTAGAAGCTGTGAGAATTATTCCCGTACTCGTATGGCTATTTCTTTTTTACTTTGGACTTCCCAGGGTATTAAATATTCATCTGGGCGGAGAATTTGTTTCGGTCCTTGTCTTTACCTTATGGGGCACCGCTGAAATGGGGGATATCGTAAGAGGGGCCATTACCTCTCTTCCAAAACATCAACATGATAGTGGGAAGGCCATTGGCCTTACAGATCAGCAGATTTATTTTTATATTATTATTCCTCAAGCCGTACGCCGCTTAATTCCTAGCGCTATCAATCTTGCTACACGTATGATAAAAACTACATCTTTAGTCGTACTAATTGGGGTTGTTGAGGTATTAAAAGTAGGCCAACAGATTATTGAATCATCATTACTTAAGGATTCAACCACATCATTTTGGATCTATGGATTTATCTTTTTTTTATATTTTATAATCTGCTATCCAATCTCAATCTTCTCAAAAACATTAGAGAACAGATGGCAAAACTAAGGATGGTGTTATGATATGGCAGAAAAATTATTAGAGATTCAAGATTTAAACAAGCAATATGACGATGTAATAGCACTATCTGGGATTTCACTTGATGTCCATAGGGGTGAGGTTGTCGTAATTCTTGGGCCTTCAGGTTGTGGAAAAAGCACCCTACTAAAGTGTATCAACGGGCTCGAAGAAATTCAGTCCGGCCAGATCAAGTTAAACGGCCTTGTCATTAATGACGATAGTACCAAGTGGCACTTGATTAGACAAAAAATAGGTATGGTTTTTCAAAGTTATGACCTATTTCCTCATATGACAATTATGGAAAACATATTACTTGGCCCCCTTAAAGTTCAAAAAAGGGAAAAAGATGAGTCTACTGACCAAGCCTTAAAGCTATTAGAAAGGGTTGGCCTCTTAGAAAAGAAGGATGCTTATCCAAGACAACTCTCAGGTGGCCAAAAACAAAGAGTGGCGATTGTTAGAGCTCTTTGTATGAATCCTGATATTATGCTTTTTGATGAAGTAACAGCGGCCCTAGATCCAGAAATGGTACGGGAAGTACTAGATGTTATGTTAGAGCTTGCGGATCAAGGAATGACAATGGTTATCGTCACCCACGAAATGCAATTTGCCCAGGCTGTTGCAGATCGTATTATATTTATTGATAAAGGGGAAATTGCAGAAGAATCAACTCCTAAAGAGTTCTTTTCAAGCCCTAAGACAGAACGATCACAACGATTTTTAAATATATTCAATTTTGAAAGAGGTGTTGTATAATGAAAAAAACGATTAAAATTTCAGCTCTATTATCTATTTTTGCTCTAACAATTGGTGTATTAGCAGGTTGCGCACAACCTAATCCTGAAAAAACTTCTATCGAAGCGATTAAGGAAAAGGATAAAATTAGAATTGGTGTATTTAGTGATAAACCACCTTTTGGATATATAGATTCCAATGGTGATAACCAAGGTTTTGATGTTTATATTGCAAAACGATTTGCAAAGAACTTATTAGGCGATGAGAGTAAAATTGAATTTGTCCTGGTAGAAGCTGCAAGCAGGGTTGAATACCTTGAATCTGATAAAGTTGATATGATCCTAGCAAACTTCACTGTTACAGATGAAAGAAAAGAAAAGGTTGATTTTGCAAACCCCTACATGCAAGTATCCCTAGGTGTTGTTTCTCCTGACGGCGCACTTATTACCGATGTAGAACAGTTAAAAGGCCAAAAACTTATCGTCAACAAAGGCACAACGGCTGAAACATATTTTACAGAAAACCACCCAGACATTGAACTACTAAAATATGATCAAAATACTGAAGCATTCCAAGCCCTGCAAGATGGCCGCGGCGTAGGTCTAGCCCATGATAATACCTTATTATTTTCCTGGGCTAGAGAAAACGAAGGATTTACAACTGGTATTGCTACCCTTGGCGGCTTAGATACAATTGCTCCTGCTGTAAGAAAGGGCAACACTGAACTCCTTAACTGGATTAATGAGGAACTTGCAGCTCTTGCAGAAGAAAACTTTATCCGGGCAGCTTATGATGCAACACTACTGCCAGCCTATGGGGATGATATTAATCCTGAGGACGTAATTGTTGAAGGTGGGAAATTAGGAAACTAAATAAAAGGTGTCAGCCTTAGATTTAAGATTAATTCTTTTAAAATTCCTGAACAAATTATTTTCCAGAAATATAATCATGTAAACATGTTTACATTTGACGGGAATTTGGTATAATAAGAATAAAGAAAGCATCAGTGCTAATAACACTAATGCTCCCTGAATGTTTTGTATTTGGGGCTATGAATTTAAAAATAAAACTTATTTTTGATTCGGGTGATCGTCTTTCGAGGGAGGATCACCTTTTTCTTTTGCACTAATATTAAGATTTATACCTTTCACGCCAATATGAAGCTTAAAGTTATTAATAAAAATATCTTTTCTTAAAAGGTATATTGATAATGATATCACCAGCATTGTAGCTAATGTTATCATTAAAATTGTCTCTAGTACGTCCATTCATAACACCCCCTTCGCCTATGACATAGAGTTACTATCCATAGCCTTGGGAGGGTAACATACAACCCCCGCACCACCCTCTTATGCGGATTACTTAACTTATTTATTATAGCACATGGTATATATAAATGAAATTAAAAACCCTAGGTCTTGAATAATTTCAAGACCTAGGGTTTTTATCCTCTTCAAGGTTATAATAATTTGTTTATTTTTCACATATAAACCCAATATAATTATTGTTTATTTTTGTAACTACCTTACTAAATCCAATATCCTTAAGCAGTTTCACAAAATCATCCGGATCCTTGTATTCTGGAAGATGATAGTCGATTTTATCAATCTCTGATGTAATTAAAAGCGTACCATTGTTCCCATTCAGCACCCTATAACATTCCGAAAGACCTATGTTCAATTCATCCCAATACATATGTGTTTGACTGGCAATGATAAGGTCAAAAGAATCATCAATAAAGGGCATGTCTGCAACATCTTCCAATGCCAGTATTACTTTACCTGATTCTATTGATTCCTGATTCTCCCTTGTTGCTGTCTTTAATGCTTCATCAGATATATCTATACCATAAATAATGATTTGGTCATTGTTCTCTTTTATATGCTTAATGTTAGAGCCACCACCAAATCCAACATCTAACACCTTCTCTTTATCATCTAAACTTACATGAGTAAAGCTCCATTCACTTAAATCTTCAAAATAATTTGACCATATTTTTGTCATAACAGAACCTACAAACCCCTGTGGCTTACCTGCTTGAGATGTAAGATAACTTATAAGTGGTTTATATAAAACAACGCTTAAAGCCAAAACCATCACCACCCCTATAATATATTTTTTCCTTATCACTTCTATCCCCCCTATTTTAGCGTAACATAATGTCACATTTTCTAAGTATGAAATATTGCCCCCAACATTTCATACTTAGTATACTTTGAAATTAAATTATTGTCAATAATTTTGAATTAAGTTATTATTTATTTCAAAGTTTACTGTTTTGTGTTAGAATAATTTAAACGGGGTGAAAGCTATGAACAAGTATGAAATAACAACTCAAAAGAAAAAAACAGCTATTATTGATTCGACTTTAAAGCTCTTTAATAGAAAAGGATTTACGGACACAACTATAAAAGAAATAGCAACCAGTGCAAATGTATCCCAAGTTTCTATTTATAATTATTTTGGGAGTAAGGAAGCTTTAGTTGCCGAATGTGCCAAGGTCGTTATAGCGGATACTTTGGATAAGGCAAATGCAATTCTAAAGATGGATATAGATTTTACTGATAAGCTGGAAAGGGCGCTTTCTCTTTCTACTTCAGAAATAAATCTATCTGTTTCTAAACATTTTACAGATATCGCATTAAGTGACCCTATCTTACTTGATTTACTTATTAAAAGCATTAATAAAGATAAGGCTAAACTTTCAAGGGATTTTATTGAACTTGGAAAATGCGAAGGGGTTATTGATAAAACCATACCAACTGAAATATATGTAAATTTCATAGAAGCACTTAATGTTATGGGGAGTCAATTAGAATTTAATGATGATACGGCGACTAACATTAGTCATATACATCATCTTTTCTTATATGGGATTATGGGGAAGAATGAAAAAAGTCCCTAAGTCTTGATATTATCAAGACCTAGGAACTTTAGACCCTCCTATCTTATCACACTACCATGAAAATGGCATTCGTATATTTCTTCTCCCTTGTAGCAGATAGTTTCATACCCTTGAAACCAATAAAAATCGCCGTCAACCCTACACTTGTAGGAATAATCACCACTTACAAATAACTCAGGTCCCCTATATGGCTTGTCAAATGGCACCATAAGCAATGCTTCTTTCAAAAAATCTCCGCTGAAATTTTCACCATTAACCCGTCCAGCGTAATTCATGCTCCAATATGGTTTATTCGAGATCCACAACGCTTCTTCACCAACAAACTTTTCACTGCCGAGATATGTATCGTAATACATAAAATCACCATCGGTATACACCAAGTCATGGGACTGAGGTCTGGAACTTTCAGTTTCTGCACCTTCCCCTGCATAGGTTTCTTTTTTACTTGTAATTAAAAAATTAATTATTGTTTCTAGTTTCATTATTATTACCCCTCTCCATCATTTATTTTTTATGAACTATGCTATGGAAACCTGCCAAACAAGTAATGTTGACCAATTATATCCTATGAATTTTGGAAAAATCCAACTAATTATTAATATAGTAATAGTGACCGTCAGCCAAGCAGTAATAT
>CAYUEJ010000135.1:0-4809 GCA_964442565.1 uncultured Candidatus Epulonipiscium sp. | reverse complement strand
TAGCTTATGGTTATATGTATACCCACCCAGGTAAAAAAATGCTATTTATGGGAGGCGAGTTTGCGCAAAATGCTGAGTGGAATGAATCCCAAAGTTTGGACTGGCATTTATTACAGCACGATACCCATAAGCAAACACAGGACTATATAAAGGACCTGAATAAGTTATATATTAAGGAAAAGGCACTATGGGAAAAAGACTGGACAAGTGAGGGTTTTGAGTGGATTGACTGTGATAATAAAGACGATAGTGTTATTGTGTTTTTTAGAAAAGGGGAAAAGTGGGAAGATCATTTGATTATTGTATGTAACTTTACTCCACAAGCACATATGGGTTATAGAATAGGTGTTCAAGAAGAAGGGGACTATGTGGAAATATTTAATAGTGATGCTAATAAATATGGGGGTTCTGGTGTTATAAATAATACTCTCACAACTGAAGATATGGCGTGGCATAAGAGAGAAACAAGCCTCTTACTTAATGTACCACCACTAGGAATGACTATCCTAAAATGGAAAAATAATTCTAAGCCAAAAAAAGTGAATAAAATAGAAAATAAAGGCAATACTAAAGCTAAAAAGTAAATGAGGTATTGCTATGGCTATGATAGATGTTTGTTTATATGATTATAATATATGTGATTTAGGTGATATGTCTATACTAGGAGAAATCCCTAAAGAAGATGAGATTGACATATACAAGCATCTAGATAGTATTAAAGAAATCTATAATCTTAAACTTGTAATTATGGATTTTAATCAGCCACTTAGGAATGGGCTTTACTCTATCTTCCCAGGGATTATAATTATTATCCATCCCCGTTATGTAATTGGTATGATTAATAATTATTTAAATCCTATAGAGGGCATTAATGACCGACAAGGTGAGATAGCGGCGGCTGTAGATAATCATCAGCTTACAATCCATGAGCTAGGTTGCCAAGATATGTATACTAGCACTTCTAAGGAAGGGGCAATGAATTATTATAGGCAGTGGCAAGGTGATGTACCTTTAGGCATTGACAGTTTTCATAATATAATTACGAAGATTGATTATTATTATGAAGAAGTATTTAATTATTTTGATTTTAAAAATATATTTGCATAGCGTGTTGATACATTCTTTTTTGCTACTTTTGCAACCATGGTTGCACATAACATAAAGGGATGTGTCAACATTTTGTTTTATTGGGTTGATATAGTAGGCTTTTTGTATTAATATAGAATAAACTAGACACTAGATTAGAATGATAATTAAGGGGTGCTTTTTAGAATGAATGGTTTTTTTAATTTGGATGGCCCGTTTTATAAATGGGGCTCAGAAATAGCAGACGTTATGATTTTAAGTATACTATGGCTTGTATGTTGTATACCTATATTTACAATAGGGGCATCAACAACGGCCCTATTTTATGTATTTGGTAAGAAGGTTAGGGGTGAGGACCCATATGTTTTTAGACATTTTTTTCAAAGTTTTAAAGAGAACTTTAAGCAGGCAACAATTATTACAATTATACTTGGTGTAATGTTATTTAGTTCTTATTTATATGTTGAGATGTTACTAAGCGGTACGGCACCGATATGGGTAAAGATGATTGGTATGTTTTTTGTAATCCAGGTTGCTTTTATTTCGCTTTATATATTTCCGGTGCTATCAAGATTTGAGATGAGCATAAAGAATATATTTATATCAAGCTTTATATTTACCAATAAGCATTTTATAACATCTATATTATGTGTAATATTATTTGCAGCTAATGTGTATGTAGTACTATCTTTATCTCCTTTTACACTGTTTTCCTTTGGAATATATGCCTTGGTATCCTCATATTTATTTCAAAGAATATTTACTAAGAATATTGAAGCTGCCCAAGCGGCCAAAGAAAAAGCAGCAGCAGAAGCAGCAAAAGAAGAAGAAGGAACTGATGAAATTATAGAAGAAATATAGATTATAATAGGGGGTTATGAGAATGAATGACAACTGGAATATTGAAACAAAAATGATTCAAGGTGGCTATGAGCCTAAAAATGGAGAGCCAAGGGTGTTACCTATAGCTCAAAGCACAACTTTTAAATATGATTCAACAGAGCATGTTGCTAATCTATTTGATTTAGCAGTACCAGGGCATATGTACACAAGAATCAGTAATCCGACTGTAGAAGCCCTAGAGAATAAGATGGCCCAGCTGGAAGGCGGTGTAGGGGCCTTATGTACATCTTCAGGGCAATCTGCATCTATGGTTTCAATTTTAAATGTATGTGGCGCTGGGGAACACTTTATTGCCCTTAACTGTATTTACGGTGGAACTTATAATTTATTTGCAGTAACCCTTAAGAAGATGGGAGTGGATGTTACCTTTATAGATGCAGATGCAACACCAGAAGAGATTGAATCAGCTATTAAGGATAATACAAAGGCAATCTTTGGGGAGACTATTACTAACCCATCATTAAGAGTAATGGATATAGAAAAGTTTGCAAAAGTAGCACATGAGAATGGTATACCACTTATTGTTGATAATACATTCCCAACACCATACCTATGTAGGCCATTTGAACATGGAGCTGATATAGTTATTCACTCAGCAACTAAGTATTTAGATGGTCATGCAACAAGTGTAGGCGGGGTTATTGTAGATTCAGGAAACTTTGACTGGACAAGTGGGAAATTCCCAGCATTTGTAGATCCAGATCCGTCATATCATGGCCTTTCTTACACTGAGGACTTTGGTAAGATGGCATATATCGTAAAAGCTAGGGTTCAGTTTATTAGGGATATAGGTAACTGTCTAGCACCTATGAATGCATTTTTAATTAATTTAGGTATTGAAACACTACACCTAAGAATGGAAAGGCATAGCGAAAGTGCCTTGAAAGTTGCCAAGTTTTTAGAAAATCACCCTAAAATTGAAAAGGTAGAATATCCAGGACTCGAGAGCAACAGCCAATATGAGCTAGCTAGGCAATATCTACCTAAGGGTTCCAGTGGAGTTGTTTCATTTGACATTAAAGGTGGTAAGGAAGAAGCAACTAGATTTTTAGATAGCCTAGAGCTGGCTAAGATTGTTGTACACGTAGCTGATGCACGTACTAGTGTGCTGCACCCAGCAACAGCTACTCATAGGCAATTATCTAATGAGGATCTAAAAACAGCAGGCATTGGTCTTGGACTGGTTAGGATTTCGGTAGGCCTTGAAAATGCAGAAGATATTATCTCAGATATAGAATCCGCACTTTTACATGTATAATGATTAAGTTATCTATTTGTTCACAATTTGTTCAAATTAAAGTACTATAATATAAGTACAAAGATAAGTAGTAACTTAAGTTATGAGTGAGGAAGGGTGGTATCATGTTTACATTTATCGGTAACTTATTTATAATAATGTTTTTATTTGGCTTATTTAATTTCACTATATATGCCTTTAAGGTTCGCAGTGTAGTGCGAAAGCATAAGGATAATCCTAACGTACGAGGTGTTAAGATTGTTAATGGGGAAGTTGAGATTATAGAAGATAATGAAAATGTATTAGAGGCCCAGGTCAAAGAAGAAATAAAGGATACGGTGACTGATTTAGTTTGTAATGAGGAAGTTGAAAAGGCAAAAGCATTCCATGTTATTAAAAATGGTGAAAGTCATTATTTTTGTAGCTGGGATTGCAGGGATAAGTTTTTAGAATCTGCTAACAAAGAGCATCTGTGATGATTTACAGATGCTCTTTTTGGGTATAATATATATTAGGAATTTATGAATGGAATTTATGATTGGAGGATAATAAATGTCAAAAGTTGAAACAAATCATGGTTTTATATTACAAAAGGAAGAGTTTGTTCAAGAAATAAATGCACAGGTTCGCATTATGGAGCATAAAAAAAGTGGAGCAAGGTTGATGCATATCCAAAATGATGATAGTAATAAAACTTTTTCTATATCATTTAGGACGCCACCTAATGATGATACGGGCTTGCCACATATTTTAGAGCATTCTGTTTTATGTGGTTCTAGGAAATTCCCGGTTAAGGAGCCTTTTGTGGAATTAGCTAAGGGATCTTTAAATACCTATTTGAATGCAATGACATATGCAGATAAAACAGTATATCCTGTAGCAAGTCAAAACGATAAAGACTTTGTGAATTTAATGGACGTTTATTTAGATGCAGTTTTTTATCCTAATATATATGATAATCCGATGATTTTAAAACAAGAGGGATGGAATTATAAATTAGAAGATAAGGATGATGATATAGAATACCAAGGTGTTGTATATAACGAGATGAAGGGGGCCTTCTCATCACCTGAAGGGGTGTTGTTTAGGAAGATAAAAGAGTCGCTTTTCCCAGATACAACATATAATTTTGAATCTGGGGGAGATCCTGAGTATATACCTAAGCTAACACAGGAGCAGTTCCTAGACTTTCATAAGAAGTATTATCATCCTTCCAATAGCTATATTTGTTTGTATGGTGATGGGGATATAGATGAGCACCTAAAGTTAATTAATGATGAGTATTTATCTAATTTTGATAGGCTAGATATAGACTCTAGTATTGAAACTCAGGAGTCATTTTCATCCATTAAAGAAGTGAATCTTGGATACCCAATTGCAGAAGGAGAAGCAGCTGGAGATAAGACATATTTAGCACTTAACTTTGTGATTTCAGATTCAAATGATACTGAAACATTAATGGCCATTGAAGTGCTAGAAGATTTGCTTTTAGAAACTCCAGCGGCCCCGCTAAAGAGGGCTTTAATAGAAACAGGAATTGGGCAAGACGTATTTGGATCATACAATACAAGTCTTAAGCAGCC
>CAYUEJ010000134.1:0-4942 GCA_964442565.1 uncultured Candidatus Epulonipiscium sp. | reverse complement strand
TCTAGGAACTGGTAAGATATTGGGTATTCCTGTTCCGATATTACTTATAATTGCAACATTTATAATTGTATTTATTATCATAAATCGCACAACATTTGGTCGCCATATGTACGCAGTTGGTGGTAATAGGGAAGCAGCACGTTATGCTGGTGTTGATACGAAGAAGATACAGATGAAAGTATTTATGATTAGTGGAATGATGGCAGCCATGGCAGGTATAGTGCTGGCAGCTCGCTTATATTCAGGACAACCAGCGGTAGGTGAAGGGTTTGAACGTGATGCAATTGCAGCGTCAGTATTAGGTGGTACTAGCTTTAACGGCGGGATTGGTACTTTGGGAGGAACAGCAATTGGTGTACTTATTATAGGTGTACTGAATAATGGTATGAACTTATTAAGAATAAGTAGTTATTGGCAGTTTGTAGTTAAGGGGACTGTAATCCTAGGAGCAGTTTACATTGACTTTATCAAAGAAAGCAGGACATTAAAGTAATTAAACAATTATAGATTTAAAAGGAGAAGCTTATGGATATTCAAGAATTATCATTGGAGTGTAAGATGCTGCGCCGAGACATAATTAATATGGTAACCGATGCATCAAGTGGTCATATAGGAGGATCCTTATCAGCAGTTGAGCTAATGGCAACTACTTTTTATACACAAATGAGAATAGATCCTAAAGATGATAAAAATCCAAAAAGAGACCGTTTTATTCTTAGCAAAGGTCATATAACACCTTGTTATTATGCAACTTTAGGTCGAAGAGGGTTTTTTGATATAGAAGAATTTAAAAATTTTCGTCAGTTAGGAAGCTTCTTACAAGGACATCCTGATGTAAAAAAGGTCCCTGGTGTTGATGCTTCAACGGGTTCATTAGGGCAAGGGGTCTCTATTGCAGTAGGAATGGCACTAGGTGCTAAGGTGGCTAAGGAGGATATCAATGTATATACTCTTTTAGGAGATGGAGAAATGCAAGAAGGCCAAGTTTGGGAAGCTTTTATGTCAGCTGCTCACTACAAATTAGATAACCTTACTATTATGATAGATTATAACGGATTGCAAATTGATGGAACAAATGATGAGGTTATGTCCTTAGGTGATTTAAATGCAAAATGCACTTCTTTTGGTTTAAACGTTATAGAGATAGCAGATGGTAATGATCTTGTTCAGGTAAGAAAAGCACTAGATGTCAAAACAATTGGTAAACCTAAATGCATTATTGCAAATACCGTTAAAGGTAAGGGGGTTTCTTTTATGGAAAACCAAGTGGGCTGGCATGGAACTGCACCTACAAATGAGCAGCGAGAAGCAGCATTGAAAGAACTGGAGGATTAGTAATGAGTGAGATGAAGGCAATACGTGCAGCGTACGGCGAAGCATTAATGGAACTAGGAGAGACAAATGAGAAAGTTATTGTATTAGATGCAGACCTTGCTAATGCAACTATGACAATTGGATTTGCAAGGAAATATCCAGAAAGATTTTTCAATATGGGTATAGCTGAGGCCAATATGGTATCCGTAAGTGCCGGTTTATCTACTATGGGATATACTCCCTTTTGTAGTACATTTGCGATATTTGGTACTGGGCGGGCATATGAACAAGTTCGCAATAGTGTAGCGTATTCAAGCTTTAATGTTAAATTAGCAATGACCCATTCTGGAGTTACTGTAGGTGAAGATGGTGGGAGCCATCAAGCTATTGAAGATATTGCTCTTATGCGTGTTATTCCAGGTATGACTGTAGTTGTTCCATCTGATGCCAATGAGACTAAACAAGCAGTAAAATTATTAGCTGAGACAGAAGGGCCTGTATACTTAAGATTGGCAAGAATGCCCACCCCTGTTTTAGAAAAGCAGCCCTTTAAAATTGGTAAGGCTAATGTGCTAAAAGAAGGAACAGATATAGTGTTATTTGCTTGTGGCATTATGGTAAGCACTGCACTCCAGTGTGCAAAAAAACTCTCAAAGGATGGAGTATCTGTAGCTGTTATTAACATTCATACAATTAAACCTATAGATAAGAAGTGTATACTAAAATATGCAAAGCTTTGTGGCAAAATTGTTACAATTGAAGAGCATAGTATTATAGGTGGTTTAGGGGATGCAGTAGCAGATATATTAATAGGAGAGGGCGACTTTGCCTTTAAAAAAATTGGTGTACAAGACCGATTTGGTCAATCTGGTAAACCAGAAGACCTTTTGGAGGAATATGGTTTATCAGAATCTAAGGTTCTAGAACAAATAAAAGAATTATTATAAGAAAATTAATATAATTTATGTTAACATATGAGATGAAGGAGAATATAATTATGAAAATAGCATTAATAAACGAGAATAGTCAAGCACCTAAAAATGAAGAAATCTTTAATGTACTAAAAAGGGTAGCAGAACCTTTAGGACATACTGTTTATAATTATGGAATGTATTCAGCAGATGACCCAAGCCTAACCTATGTTCAAAATGGGATTTTAGCAGCGATACTACTTAATAGTAAAGCGGTAGATTTTGTTATTACAGGATGTGGTACAGGACAAGGTGCTTTAATTGCGCTTAATAGTTTCCCAGGAGTACTTTGTGGGTATACACTTGACCCAAGTGATGCTTATTTATTTTCACAAATTAATGATGGTAATGCATTATCACTACCATTTGCAAAAGGCTATGGTTGGGGTGCAGAATTTAATCTAGAGTATATATTTGAGAAGTTATTTAGCTGTGAGCATGGGCAAGGATACCCAGCAGAAAAAGCAAAAGTAGAGAAAGAAAACAAATTAATATTAGATAAGGTTAAAGAAAGTAACTTCAAGGATCTTATTACATGCCTAAAAAATAATGATCCTGAACTAGTAAAAGGAGCTATTGCAGGACCTAAATTTAAAGAGTTGTTTTTTGAGAACTGCCAAGATGATGAAATTGCGGCATATATTAAAAGCATTCTATAATTATATAGATAATAAATTATAAGGAGTGTTATATATGGCTTCAGGAATAATGCTAGTAGGTGAACCGATGGGATTATTTATAGCCCAATCTGAAGGTGCACTAGATAAAGTGACAGGATATGATATAGCGGTAGCAGGGGCAGAGTTTAATGTAGCAATTGGAATGTCTAGGCTAGAACACAATGTGACATATTTGACAAGGCTCGGAGATGACCCTTTTGGAAGACTTATTGCTAATACATTAACTGAGAATAAAATAGGTAGCGAATTTATATCATACTCCCAAGAAAGACCAACAGGGTTTATGCTTAAAAGTAGGGTAAGTGTAGGAGATCCAGAAATTTTTTATTTCCGTAAAAATGCTGCTGCATCCACCTTATCTAAAGAAGAAATAGACCAGGTAGATTTTTCAAACTATAATTATCTACATCTTACAGGTATATTACCAGCACTTAGCATGGAAACTAGGGAGACAACCTTTTATCTGATAGAAAAGGCCAGAAAGGCAGGACTTACTATTTCTTTCGACCCTAACCTTCGCCCACAACTATGGGAAAGTAATGAAATTATGATAGATACCATTAATAAAATATCTTCATTATCAGATATAGTACTTCCAGGCGTAAATGAAGGAAAAATACTTATGGGAAATAAGTCTCCAGAAATAATTAGTGATTTTTATATTAATTTAGGTGCTAAAATAGTTATAATAAAGCTAGGTAGTGAAGGTGCATTTGTAGCAACAAAAGATGAACGTTTTAAAGTAGCTGGTTACAAGGTAGAAAAAGTGATAGATACAGTAGGAGCCGGGGATGGCTTTGCAACTGGGGTTATTAGTGCTTTAATGGAAGGGAAATCTCTTGAAACGGCTGTAAAACGTGGTAACGCAATAGGCGCAATTCAGGTTATGAGCCGTGGCGATAATGATGGATTGCCTACCAGAGAAGAACTAGCTAGGTTTATGGGTAAGGAAATTTTTTAATAATTTAAGTAAAGGTAAAAAAAAGCTCCTAGATACCTAGGGCTTTTTTTATCTAATGGGAAAGGAGATGGGATGTGGCTAAAATTAAAACAACTCCCTCCAAGTTGCAAACAACTTTACTCGCAATATTTTGTTGTTTACTATGGGGAAGTGCAATGCCAGTACTAAAGATTTGCTATAGGGAAATGAATATTAGCGGGTCAAGTATAAGTGAAAATTTAACACTAATTAGCATGAGATTCCTCTTAGCAGGGATGCTATTATTAGGATTATCTTTAGTCTTAAAGATGCCCTTATTTAAACTAAAAGCTGGGGATATTAAAGATATAGTTATATTGGGGATATGTTCAACTACCCTACAGTATTTTTTCTTTAATATTGGACTTGCTAATACTCCAGGAGTAAAAGCAATAGTTATTGAGCAGATGAGTATTTTCTTTTCTATTTTACTGGCACATTTTATATACATGGATGATAAAATAAATGCACAGAAATCAGCGGGCCTTACACTGGGGCTTTTAGGACTAGTTATTGTAAATATTAATGCAGATACAGGCAACCTTTTTCAATTTAAAATAATAGGAGAGGGCTTTATGTTAATGGCAGGATTAAATAGCGCACTTGCTATGATTATAGCTAAGAAACTTGGTAGCAAATTACCTACTTTAGTAATGACTACTTGGCAAATGATAGTTGGAGCCTTGCTTTTATTTATAGTGGCAATATCTATGGGTGGACGGCCAGAACAGTTAAGTTTTACACCCCTTTCTACAGTACTATTTTTCTATAGCGCTGTCTTATCTGCTGCTGCCTTTGGAATATGGTTTTATATACTCCAGTATAGAAAGGTGGGAGATTTATCAATATATAAATTTATAATTCCAGTATCAGCTAGTATCTTAGGAGCGATATTTTTACCAGAGGAGCCAATATTATTAGTCCATGTTATTGGATTATTATTAGTATCATTTGGTATAATTATTGTAAATAGAGAGAAAAATTATGTTTAATTAAGG
>CAYUEJ010000133.1:0-5052 GCA_964442565.1 uncultured Candidatus Epulonipiscium sp. | reverse complement strand
TACAAAAAAATATCCCGTATTTATACGGGTTGTGGCGTTTCACAAACGCCTATTAGATCCTTTAAAGGGAGGATATATATTCTTAGGAGTAAATGCTGGCGCTAATGCAGAGGGTTTAAACTTTGAACAGTTTGAGAACTTCCACAATAAGTCTGCATCTAAAATAAAGAAATACTATAATTGCTTCATGAACTACAAGGAGGAAATTGAAAAAGCTGAATATGAAGATAGCAAAGAATTTTTCTTAGCAAATATTTACGGTACATATATTACTGACATTGTTAAAGGATTACCCACAGCAAATTCAGGAGTATTAAACGATAATATTGAAAAGGTTGCTGAAGCCATAGGTGGCAAAAATAATATAGATAATTTTAGAAAAAAGCTTGCAAATCTATTCGTAGATATGCTTATAGAAGAGCTAAAGTTACTAGGAAATATAACCCATACCCTTGTAATTATGGGGACACCAAGCCATAGCTTTAGTAGAAAGCCTAACGAGAAAAAAGGAAAGAATATTAGTGGGTATGATTTTATTAATGAGATGTTAAAGGATGGAGACTTTGAAGAAAAATATAAGAAAAGTAGTGGCCATGTTATAAAGAAGATACCTGTTAGGCACTATAGTGCAAGTGGCAGTTCTGCTATATATAGGGAACAACTTGAAAAGGCCTTTAACAAGTATGAAGGATACTACGATGAAGCTGGTTTCGCAGTAGGTATAGAATATGAAATAACTATAAGATTAAAAGGTGATTGGTCAACAAGTGAGACTAGCCTATTTATAGGGTCTCACTTTGATGAGAAAGATGTGTTGGAGGTGGATGGATCTGTCGTTAAGGTCTTATGGGAGATGCCAGGTTACGGAGGCGAAGGGGATATAGAAAATATGATGTACTACATCCTGGTTGATAATAAATTAGGAGACTATACATATACTAGAGTAAAGTAGGGGGAAGTCCATGAGGAATAGAT
Organism: uncultured Candidatus Epulonipiscium sp.; assembly: GCA_964442565.1. Lineage (GTDB taxonomy): Bacteria > Bacillota > Clostridia > Lachnospirales > Cellulosilyticaceae > JAAYSX01. The sequence continues at coordinate 4,077 of CAYUEJ010000133.1, read as the reverse complement.
AGTGTGAGAAGGCAGGGAAACCTGCCTTTTTGTGTTCTAGAAATTTAAGGTATTAAGATTTAAAAATGTTATCTATTGAATGTCTTGTTTTAGGACTAAAAAATTGGAATATGATATAATCAGTATAAATAAGTATCATGAGAATGGTATATATAGATATGTTGAAAGGGTGAAAATTGTGGCAAAAATCAAAGATGTTGCAAGAATTGCTGGAGTAGGTGTTGGGACTGTCTCTAGAGTAATTAATAATAGTGGTCCAGTGAAACTTGAAACGAGAGAGAAAGTACTCGAGGTAATAGAAGAACTTGAGTATGTTCCTAATGAAATAGCACGTAGTTTTAAGCGAAAGTCATCTATGCTTGTTGGCTTAATGTTGCCAACTATTACAAACCCATTTTTTTCGGAGTTAGCATTTTATATAGAAGATGAATTATATATAGAAGGTTATAAAATGCTTTTATGTAGTTCTCAAACCAATAGTAAAAAGGAAATAGAATATCTCGATATGCTTAAAAGAAACTTAGTTGATGGTATTATTACGATTTCTTACCATGACTATTATAATCATGATAAGGTTGAAAATCCCCTAGTAACCATTGATCGGTATATATCTGATAAAGTTCCACATATTTCAGCAGATCACTACGGTGGTGGTAAGTTGGCGGCTGAAAAACTTATAGAAGCAGGATGTAAATCAATTGCTTATGTAGGTGGGGCGCCTAGATTTCATTCATCTGTTTCAGAAAGAAAAAATGGACTCGTAGACGTTGCAAAAGCCAATAATATTGCTCATTACGTATTTGAAGAATCTGAAAGTGAAAATATAGAGGGCTCATTATCAAGACCTATGATGGATGAGGCTTTGGTAGTCAAAGAATTTGTTCGTCTGTATCCTCACGTTGAAGGGATTTTAACCAGTTCAGATCTATTTGCAGCGGCACTTATTAAAGAGTTAAAGAAAGTTGGAAAAAGGGTCCCTGAGGATGTAAAGGTGATTGGATTTGATGGTATCCAGTTAAACGATTATTTCGAACCACAATTATCAACAATAAGACAGCCTGTTGAAGCAATTGGAAGACAAAGTGTTAAGATATTATTAGGGTTAATAAATGGCCAAGAGGTTCCAAGTGAGAGCGTACTTGATATTAGCTATATTGAAGGTAAAACATGCAAATAAAAGTCATAGGAATATTGACATTCAGTAAAACGAATGTTATTCTATTAGTATGAGTGGAATCGTTTCCACTATCGAAAAATATGGAGGGATAATGGATGGAAAAAAAATTATATTTAAATTGGAACCCTGAAAAAATTGATAACTTAGAGGCTATTCCAAAAGGTGATATGCCTGGAGACCAAATAAAAATAAACAGTGGGCACGTGGAAAAAGCCCATAAGATTTTCCCAAAATTATTAGAATTAGTGGAACCAATCTTAACCCAAAGTTCTAATAAGCGTGTCGTTATATCTGTTCATGGTGGTTCTGGAGTTGGTAAATCTGAAACGGCTTCCTTATTATCTTATTACTTTAATGGGTTAGGCATTGGGAGTTATATATTATCAGGAGATAACTATCCCAGGCGAATCCCACAGTATAATGATGCAGAAAGATTACGGGTATTTAGAATATCAGCAATTAGAGGCCTTGTAGATGCAGGGGAATTTTGTGATGAAAGAAAGGCAATTCTTTTTGGCCTTCAAGAACAAGATCAGGATTCCAACCCAGATTTAACAAAAGAATTTGAGTGGTTAAGGATTTACCAAGAAGCAGGCAGGCAAGGCCTTAATAAATATTTAGGTAGTAAAGATGAAATAGACTTTGATGAACTTAATGAAATTATATCCCAATTCAAAAATGGTGCACAGCAGATTATGCTTAAAAGAATGGGAAGAACGCAACAAGAACTATGGTATGACCCAATAGATTTTAGAGATAAAAAAGTCCTTGTTGTTGAGTGGACACATGGAAATAATCCAAACCTAGTAGGTGTGGATATACCAATTCTGCTTAATAGTACCCCAGAAGAGACATTAGCCCATAGAAAGTTACGAAATAGGGATGGGGGTACGGATAGCCCCTTTACAACAATGGTCCTAAAGTTGGAGCAAGAGAAATTACATGCTCAAGCGCAGAATGCCAAAATTATTATTTCTAAAGATGGAGATGTTTTAGCTTATGATGCGTACTTAAAAGCTATGAACCAATCCAAGGTAACAGCGGGAGTTATGCTTAATGCTTATCCAGATAGTATTGGTGGAACCTTAGCTGACGTTGCTAATTTCTTAAAATTACCAGAATTTAAAGATGTTTTCTCATCCTTTTATATTTTGCCAAGTGTATTTAATACAGATTTAGACCGTGGGTTTTCTGTTATTGATTATGAACTAAATGAAATGTTGGCATCTAAAGCTAGTTTAGAGGAGCTTAGAAATCAAGATATAGATTTTAAATTCGATTTTATTATGAACCATGCCTCTGTCTTGTCAAAAGAATTTAAGGATATTATCGCCAATGGTGAAAAGTCAAAGTACAAGGACTTTTTTATTAACTGGAATAGATTTTGGGAAGGTCATGGTGAGATGACCAAAGATGGTTATATTCAGCCAAAAGCAGAACTCATTAAGGATATGTTTTTTAGGAAACCTGGTTTACCTTTTTTAAATGTTCGTTTCCCAGATGGATCAGAGGTACCTTATTGGAATACATTTTATCAAGAAGTTGGGTATGATAAAGTGGATACATTAGACTTAATGGAAACCTTAGATATTCAATATGGAAAAGCTGATGCCCTAGCTAATTTGCTTAATGCGGCGCTTTTAGACAATACAAAACCAGCAGATATAGATTTGGGACGATTTAGTGACTTGCAAGAAGAGGTTATTAATTTTATTGAGTCCAAGCGTAAGTATCTTGGCCAAATGGATTTAAATATTAAATCCCCCTTAGTTTGGGAATTCTACGATAATACCCTGAAAAAGTTAGGGGGCTATGGTGCGCAAATTGTTAGGCTAGATGCTTTTGCCTATGCCCCAAAAGAACCTGGAGAGAAAAATTTTTTAAATGAGCCAGGTACATGGGATCTACTAGGAAGATTAAAAGTATTAGCAGATAAACATGGTGTCACATTATTGCCAGAAATTCATTCTAAATATGAAGAAATGATCCATGAAAAAATATCAGACCATGGCTATATGACCTATGACTTTTTCTTACCTGGATTAATCATTGATGCATTTGAGAGAAAGACAGGGGCAGTATTGACTAAATGGATTAAAGAAATACAAGAGAAAAAGATTAGAACGGTTAATATGTTAGGTTGCCATGATGGCATTCCCTTACTTGATTTAAAGGGGTTACTTGAGGATGAGCAAATTGAAAATCTGATTGATTTAGTAGTCTCACGTGGTGGGTATGTGAAAGATCTCCATGGACAAAAGAATATTTATTACCAAGTGAATGCAACGTATTATAGCGCCCTTGGTGAAAATGATAAGAAACTATTACTTGCTAGGGCTATTCAAATGTTTATGCCAGGCAAACCACAGGTTTGGTATTTAGACCTTTTTGCAGGTAAAAACAATCATGAGGCGGTTGAACAAGCAGGTTCAGGTGGGCATAAAGAAATAAACCGAACAAACCTGAGTTTAGAAGATATTCAAAAAGGCCTACAACAAAAGGTAGTTAGAGACCAGATCGAGCTCATTAGGTTTAGAAATACTTTCCCAGCTTTTGGATTTGATGCAAAACTTACGGTACTTGATTCAACAGAGCAGGTATTGAAGTTAAAATGGGAGAATAAAGGGTATGGTGCTACCTTGTATGCTGACCTTGAGAATTATGGGTTTAAGATAGAAGTTGAAGAGGTAATGCAGCTACAAAAAGAATTAGAATGATAAAAGTTAAAAAATGGCCAAACAACCCAAGGTTGCTGGCCATTTTTGCAATTTTGTAAAGTTTACTTGACATGGAAAATATCCCGTGATATATTGTGAGTGTAAAGTATGCTTTACACTAAGGATTTAAGGAGGTTACCAATTTGTGAAGAATAAGGTAGAAGAAATTAGAAAAGCAGAAGG
>CAYUEJ010000132.1:0-5070 GCA_964442565.1 uncultured Candidatus Epulonipiscium sp. | reverse complement strand
CCATGTCCCATATGCAGCGTGCTGGTCATAGGCCTATTGCGTTACTTGGCGGCGGGACTGGTATGATTGGTGACCCTAGCGGTAAAACTGATATGCGTAAGATGATGACAACTGAAACCATTGATCATAATATTGCATGCTTTAAGAAGCAGCTTTCAAGATTTATGGAGTTTGGCGAAGGTAAGGCTATGATTGTTAATAATGCTGATTGGCTACTGGATCTAAACTATGTAGATTTCCTAAGGGAAGTTGGTGTTCACTTTTCAATAAACCGTATGCTGGCAGCTGAATGTTTTAAACAGCGCCTTGAGAAGGGATTGTCATTCTTTGAGTTTAACTATATGCTAATGCAGTCATACGACTTCCTAGAACTATACAGAAAGCATGGATGTAAGCTTCAAATGGGTGGTAATGACCAGTGGTCTAACATTATTAGTGGGGTGGATTTGGTTCGCCGCTTACATGGTGATACTGCTTTTGGTCTTACATTCTCACTTCTTACAACTAGCGCTGGCATTAAGATGGGTAAAACCGAAAAGGGTGCTGTATGGTTAGATCCTAATAAAACATCACCATACGAGTTCTACCAATACTGGAGAAACATTGATGATGCTGATGTGCAAAAGTGCCTATCCCTTCTTACCTACCTGCCAATGGATGAGGTAAAAAGACTTGGGGCATTAGAAGGCGCAGAGATTAACAAGGCTAAAGAAGTTCTTGCATATGAAGTTACCAATATCGTACATGGTGAGGAAGAAGCTAGCAAGGCAGCTGCAGCTACTAAGGCACTATTTGAGGGTGGATCTCAAGCTGGTTCTATCCCTACAACGGAGCTGAGCGCTGATGATATAGGAGAAGGAATGGATATATTAACACTTCTTCAAGAGACAAAAATGATTCCTACCAGATCTGAGGGGCGTCGTCTTATTACCCAGGGCGGGGTTAGGATTAACGATGAAAAGGTTGAAAACATTGAGCTAACTATAACAACCGACTCTTTTAAAGATGGCATTCTTATGATCCAAAGGGGTAAGAAAGCTTTCCATAGGGTTACCTTAGTATAATGGTCCATAAAAAGGACATATGCTATACGCCACGCACACAACCTTGGTTGCAAAAGTGCTGCTTTATAGTATATGTCCTTTTTATTATGCACTATTTTACTTGATGTTTCTAAGGAGCTCTACTAAAAACTCCCACACATTCTTAGTGGAACTAATGCTTAAACTTTCTTCTGGTGTATGGGCGCCTCTTATATTAGGGCCAAATGAAATCATATCTACACCAGGTAACTTTTCGGATATAAAGCCGCATTCTAGGCCTGCATGAATCGCCTTAATGCCTGCTTCCTTGCCATACATCTCTTTATATACACGGGTAGTAATCTCACGAATAGGTGAGTTAGGCTCATATACCCAAGCTGGGTAGTCTGCCATCCTTGTGAATTCTGCGCCTACAAGCTTACTTAAGGCTTCTACTTTAGATACTAGTACTTCTTTTCTACTTGGCACGGAACTTCTTAAGGCACTTGAGATAACCATGTAATCTTTGGTAGTTTTAACAATTCCTATGTTAAGGGATGTTTCAACTAGGTCTTCCATATCCATGCTCATTGCCTCTATACCATTAGGGTGAAGAACTAAGATACTAATAGCCTTTTCCTTTATATCTTTAGGTAGAAGGTAACCTACATTGTCAGTTGCCACTGTCTCTAGCAATATATTTACTTCTGAATCTTGTACTCTAAATTCATCGGTAAATACCTTGTTCCACTCTTTAATTATATCTTCTACAACAGCCTTATCATTATCATCAATTCCTATAACAGCCTCAGTTTCTCGTGGAATAACGTTATCCTTTGAACCACCTTGTATAGATGCAAGTTCAAACTCTACTTTGGCTTGAAGATCATTTAGTAATCTTCCCATTAACACTGTAGCATTGGCACGTTCTAGGTGAATTTCTGCACCTGAGTGTCCACCTTGTAGGCCCTTTATAGTGATTTTATAAAATGTCTGATCAGGGTTTGGTTTATTTGATTTATAGTCAAGCTTTAACTGAGTTCTAACACCCCCAGCGCAGCTTACATAAAACTCCCCTTCTTCTTCAGTGTCTATGTTAAGTAATATCTTACCATCTAGGTGTTCTGGGTGCATATTAGCAACCCCTGTCATACCACGTTCTTCATCTATGGTCATTAACATCTCAAGGGCTGGGTGCTCTAGGTCATCCGATGCTAGTACTGCCATCTGGTAGGCTATAGCTGCCCCATTATCCGCTCCTAGTGTTGTTCCTCTAGCCTTAATTAAGTCACCGTCTATATAAATATCTAATGGATCCTTATCAAAGTCATGGCTGCTTCCCATTTCTTTTTCGCAGACCATGTCTAAGTGCCCTTGTAATATTACAACCGGGGCATCTTCATAGCCTTTGCTTGCTGGCTTTTTTATAATAATATTGTAAACCTCATCTTGTATAACTTCTAATCCAAGATTATTTGCAAAGGCTACCATGTAATCGCTAATTGCTTTTTCGTCTCCTGATTCCCTTGGGATATTACTAATCTCTTCAAAATATTTAAACACTAGTTGTGGTTCTAGTTTTGTTAATATTTCTGCCACTTTACCACTCCTTATTTTTAATTTTTAAAGCTATGAATAGGCGCTGGAATTCTTCCGCCACGATTAATAAACTTTTCGCAGCTAAAAGGATTTACCTTCATAATTGGGGAATATCCAAGAAGGCCTCCAAACTCGACCATATCCCCTACATCTTTACCAATTACAGGAATAATTCTTACTGCTGTTGTCTTATTATTAATCATACCTATTGCCATCTCATCTGCTATAATGCCTGAGATAGTTGTTGCTGGTGTATTTCCTGGTATAGCTACCATGTCTAGACCTACTGAGCAAACACATGTCATAGCTTCTAGTTTCTCTATTGATAGTGCCCCTTTTTCAACTGCCCTAATCATACCGTGGTCCTCACTTACTGGAATGAATGCACCGCTTAAGCCTCCTACAGCTGATGATGCCATAACACCACCCTTTTTAACGCAGTCATTTAGCATAGCAAGGGCTGCTGTTGTTCCAGGCGCACCTGCATACTCAAGTCCCATTTCTTCAAATATCTCAGCAATACTATCACCAATAGCTGGTGTTGGTGCAAGGGAAAGGTCAATAATTCCAAAGGGAACTCCTAAACTTTCAGCAGCTTCTTTTGCTACCATTTGTCCTATCCTTGTGATTTTAAATGCAGTCTTTTTTATAGTTTCGCAAAGGGTTTCAAAGTCTACATCCATAGAATTTTCTAGTGCTTTTTTTACAACACCAGGTCCACTTACTCCTACATTTATTACTGTATCTTTTTCACTTACACCGTGGAAGGCCCCGGCCATAAACGGGTTATCATCTGGCGCATTACAAAACACAACTAATTTTGCGCAGCCAATAGACTCCCTATCCTTTGTTTTCTCTGCCGTTTCTAGGATAATTTCGCCTATATCTTTAACTGAGTCCATGTTGATTCCAGACTTACTGCTCCCCAGGTTAATAGATGAACATACTCTTTCTGTTACTGCCATAGCTTCTGGAATAGATCTCATTAATACTTCATCTGAAGGTGTACAACCTTTTTGAACCAGAGCTGAAAAACCACCTATAAAGTTAACCCCTACCGCTTCTGCTGCCCTGTCTAATGTCTTTGCAACGGATACGTAGGAATCTGCCTTAGTACCTGCTGCTACAATAGCTATAGGTGTAACTGAGATTCTTTTATTTACAATTGGAATACCATATTTTTTAGAAATGCGCTCCCCTGTTGCTACAAGGTCTTTTGCCTTTGTTGTAATTTTATCGTAGATTTTTTGGTTCATCTTATCAATATCACTATCCATACAATCCATTAAGCTAATCCCCATAGTAATTGTACGAATATCTAAGTTTGATTCTTGTATCATTTTATTGGTTTCGAGTACTTCAAAATTTGTAATCATTGTTATCTCCTTAGTCTTATATACGATGCATACTATTAAAAATAGATTCATGTTGCAGCTTAATGTCTACCCCAATTTCACTGCCAAGCTCATTTAATAAGTCGATTGTTTTATTTAGTTCTTCGTCTGTATCATTTAATTCTACAATCATCATCATATTAAAGTACCCTTGTACTATAGTTTGTGATATATCTAATATGTTAATATTTTGTTCTGATAGTAATGTACAAACCTTTGCAATAATTCCTACCTTGTCTTTTCCTACTACGGTAATTATTCCTCTCATAATAAAACCTCTTTCTTAATATGTTATGTTTATCCCAATAAATCTTCCCAGTAAATCTCCAGACGGTCACCATCTTTTAGGGCATCTGTAAATGCTGCCTTGCGCCCATTTAATTTTAACACTATATTACCTTTAGGGCTAGATAAATCAAAGTCAATATAGTCAAATATGGTTACAAAGATGGGGTTTTTGTTTAAGGGCATTGGCACAAGCTCACCATTTACTGTAACATATATTTGTCTTTCTACTCCTGGTTTTTTAGTCTTTTTTATAGGCTCTTCTTTAACTTCTTCTTTAACTTCTTCTATGATCTCTTCTTTAGCTTCATCTAACTTATTAGTAATTCTTATTTCATCGCCTTGCTTAACCTCATAGTTTAAGTCTACAACTTCGTCATTTGCCCTAATAATAGCTTCTTCCTCAGCTAGGCCAACCTGGTGAATTAAATCAATTATATTAACCTTTCCATCCTCACCATTTTGAGCTGGATATATTTTAAGCTGATCCCCTTCAGAAATCTTTGTATCAAGTCTAGCTTCTTTATTGTTGCAAGTAATACGTGGTTGGACGCCTATTTGCCCTTTTATTCTCATCCTATTGCCATTTAGTTTAAACATTAGGGTCGTGCCTCTTACGCTTATCATTTGGTTATGATCCATACCCATAGATATAACTGCATCTGAGATAGTCATATCTTTTGTATGAAGCATCTCGATTGACCTATTATTAACTGTAATATTTACAAAGTCATTCTCCCTCTTAGACATTGTAGTTAGGCAAATACCAA
>CAYUEJ010000131.1:0-5078 GCA_964442565.1 uncultured Candidatus Epulonipiscium sp. | reverse complement strand
AATTTGGTATCTGTATCCAGGGTAATATCGTTAGGTGTATTAGGTTGTAAGCCTCTAAGAATAGCAAGTAGGTCAGTAGGATTAAGCTTGGGCTTTAAGATATAATCATTAACACCATATTTAAAAGAAGATTTAACATAGTCGAAATTACTATGACTACTAAGTACCACAATTTGTATTGTGGGATCATATAATTTAACCAGCTTAATAAATTCAATGCCATCCATTTCAGGCATGACAATATCAGTAATAATAATATTAGGTTCTAATTTCTTTGTTAAACTTAAACCCTCCTCGCCAGTAGAAGCTTCTCCGACGATGGTAAAGCCTTCTTGTTCCCAGTTACAAAGGTATTTGAGTCCTTGTCTTAGTAAGTATTCATCATCTACGATTAAGATTTTAGTGGTATTTGGCATAATAAGGACCTTCCTCACAATTTATTTGTGGATTTATCTTTAATTATATAGTAGGAATTGTGAAGTTTCAAGTAAGACTACAGATTAGGAGATGCCTTGCCTAAAGAAAGTTTTAAAACACAAATATATTACCAGTTAAAAATATGTTTGCGTTTAAAAAAAAAGATATTCATAAAAAGTGCTAATATATTACTAAATATTGCTGTGCAAATGTGATAGTATTTAGGTACAGAATGTGAATTAGATAGTAGTTATACACATAACATATAAAGACCAGGAGGAGTATTATGAAAAAGATATGGGCAATGTTATTAGTTTCAGTAATGAGTATTAGTATGGTGGCATGTGGTTCGGCTACTGGAGGGGGTGCCCTGGATAAGGCGCCAGAAGGAAAGCAAAAAGTAACAGTATGGGCCTGGGATCCAAACTTCAATATTGCAGTTATGAATGAAGCAAAAGCTAGATATGAAGCAGATAACCCAGATGTAGAATTAGAGATTCTAGACTTTGGTAAAACGGACGTAGAGCAAAAACTGCATACAAGCTTAGCATCATCAAGCACGAAAGGATTACCAGAGATAGTTTTAATTGAAGATTATAACGTGCAAAAATATTTACAATCCTATCCAGGAGCATTTCATGATTTAACAGGTAAAATTAAACATGAAGATTTTGCAGATTATAAAGTAGACGTAATGTCTTTAGATAACAAAATATATGGTGTGCCGTTTGATACGGGAGTATCGGCTTTTTACTATAGAAAAGATTTATTAGAAGAGGCTGGTTATACAGAAGCAGATCTTCAAGATATTACTTGGGACGAGTATATAGAAATAGGAAAAGCGGTTAAAGAAAAAACAGGAAAATATATGCTAACACTTGATCCAAGTGATGGTGGTATTATCAGATTAATGCTTCAATCAGCAGGTACTTGGTTTTTTGATGCAGACGGAAACCCTACTATAAAGGATAACGTAGCATTAAAGGAGATTGTAGAAGTTTATAAGAAGATGATAGATGCAGAAATTTCTAAGCCTATAACTGGGTGGAGTGAATTTGTTGGGGCATTTAATGGCGGAGATGTTGCAAGTATTATAACTGGAGCATGGATTACACCATCAGTGATGTCAGAAGAAAGCCAAAGTGGTTTATGGGGAGTAGCGCCAATACCAAGATTAGAAGTAGAAGGTGGGGTAAATGCTGGAAACTTAGGTGGTTCTAGTTGGTATGTATTAGAAGAGTCAGAAAGTAAAGATATTGCGGTTGATTTCTTAGATAAAACATTTGGTCAAGATGCTGATTTCTATCAAACTGTTCTTACTGATATTGGTGGTATTGGAACCTATGTACCTGCTTTGACAGGAGAGGCATACAATAAAGAGAATGAATTTTTTGGAGGACAAGCAATCTATAGTGATTTTGCAAAGTGGATTAATGAAATTCCAGCAGTAAATTATGGTATGTATACGTGGGAAGCTGACGCTGTATTAATGTCAGAAATAGTGAATGTACTAGGTGGACAATCAATCGAAGAAGCGCTAAAAAATACAGAAACCCAGGTTATGCAGCAAGTAGATTAGTATCAACAATAAAAATGACTGGGCACTTATGAGAAATAGCACGGCTATTGAGTGCCAGTCATTTTTAAATTTAAATTATATTAAAATAAAAGTGAGGAGGGGCAACGATGAAGAATGATAAAAAATGGTCTTTAGAAAAACTAGAAAATATGAGCGGTTGGGGCTTTGTTTCTATTGCAGTTATTATAATAGCAATCTTTAGCTTTATACCTATGTTTCAAGCATTTCTCTTATCCTTGCAAACAGGTAAGGGATTAGTAACGAGATTTAATGGTCTTGGAAACTACAAAAGGTTATTTGCCGACCCAATATTTATAGAGGCGCTTAAAAATACAATGATTTTTTTAGTGGTGCAAGTACCTATAATGATTGTGCTAGCATTATTTATTTCAACTTTGCTCAATAACCAGTCATTGAGGTTTAGGGGGTTGTTTAGAACAGCAATATTTTTGCCTTGCGTAACTTCGTTAGTAGCCTATTCAGTGCTTTTTAAAAGTATGTTTGCACTAGATGGCTTAATAAATCAGTTTTTGTTAGCGATATCAGTGATATCACAGCCGATACCATGGTTATTAGATCCTTTTTGGTCGAAGGTAACGATTATTATAGCTATTACATGGAGATGGACAGGATATAATATGATATTTTATCTTGCAGGACTTCAAAACATTGACCCATCGATTTATGAAGCCGCAGATTTAGATGGTGCAACAGGATTTGTTAAGTTTTCCAAAATTACAGCTCCTATGCTGAAGCCAATTATTTTGATGACAACAATTATGTCTTCTATAGGAACTTTACAGTTGTTTGATGAAGTTGTAAATATTACAGGTGGGGGACCTGCCAATGCGACCATGACGATATCCCAATATATTTATAATTTATCATTTAAGTTTACTCCGAACTTCGGGTATGCAGCAACGGTTTCTTATGCAATTGTGATTATTGTTGCAATACTTTCATTTATTCAATTTAAAGTGGCAGGTGATTCTAATGATTAAAATTAAAAAAATAATGAGTTATATGTTTTTAAGTATATTTTCATTTGTATCAGTATTTCCATTTGCATGGATGATTATAGGGGCTACGAATACTAGTAGTGATGTAACTAAAGGGAAACTTACATTTGGTAATCAGTTTTTTGTAAACTTTAAAAACCTAACTGATTTAGTGGAATTACCTACAGTTTTATGGAATTCTGCTAAAATTGCAGTTCTTACAACATTACTTGCGCTTCTTATTTGTTCTTTAGCTGGATATGGATTTGAAATATTTAGGAGTAAGGTACGAGATAGAGTTTTTGCGATTGTTCTATTATCTATGATGATTCCTTTTTCAGCTCTTATGATTCCCTTGTTTAGAATGTTTAGTAGTTTGGGATTAATAAATACGGAAATAGCGGTTATCATTCCGGGTATATCAACAGCATTTTTAATATTCTTTTTCAGGCAAAATACAAAATCATTTCCACAGGAAATATTACAGGCAGCAAGGGTTGATGGTCTTAATGAATTTCAAATATTTTTCAAAATATATATGCCTACTATGCAAGCCACATATGCAGCGGCAGCAATTATTACATTTATGACCAACTGGAATAACTTTTTATGGCCTTTAATTGTACTTCAATCTCCTGATAAGAAAACATTGCCGATTGTAATATCATCACTTTCGTCGGCGTACCAACCTGATTATGGCGTAATTATGGTAGCCATTATAATAGCAACCATACCTACTGCTGCTCTTTTCTTTACCATGCAAAAGAGATTCGTAGAAGGAATGGTAGGATCTGTTAAATAGACAATATTATAAAAAACTTTTTGAAAGGGTGTTATTACATGCAAAATAAACATAGGCAACCTAGCCTAGAAAATTTAACAAACCCGGAGATTTTTGGTATCAATCGGTTAGAAGCTTATTCTGATCATAAATATTATAGAACCATAGAGGCGGCTAAAAGGCTGGCTGAAATGGAAGATAGAAAAAATCTTAATGGATCATGGAAATTTAGCTATGCAACAAACCCGAATTCAAGGATTAAGGATTTTTATAAGGAAGACTACAATTATGAAGGTTGGGATACAATCCAAGTACCAGGGCATATGCAGCTTCAAGGCTATGATAAGCCCCACTACGTAAACACCATGTACCCATGGGATGGGCACAATGACATCCTTCCGCCTGATATACCAAAAGATTACAATCCGGTTGGTTCCTATATAAGAACATTTGAAGTGCCAAAAATATGGGGACAGTCCCCAGTGTATATTTCTTTTCAAGGTGTGGAGTCAGCATTTAACTTGTGGATAAATGGGCAATTTGTAGGATATAGTGAGGATACATTTACGCCTTCAGGATTTGATATTACACCTTTTATAAAAGAAGGCGAGAATAAGATTGCAGTTGAGGTCTATAAATGGTGTAGTGGAAGTTGGTTAGAAGACCAGGACTTTTGGAGGCTATCAGGAATCTTTAGAGATGTCTATCTTTATACACAGCCTAAGGTTCACGTACAAGATATGTTTGTTACAACAGAGCTTGATAGTGACTATAAAAACTCAGCGGTAAAAAATATTATCAAGGTTATCAATCAAGACAACATAAATGCAACAGTATCATTTGAGCTTTATGATGCTACAGGAGTTAAAGTTGCTGAAACTGAGAAAGAAGAAATAAAAGAAGAAATTGAGTTAAGTGCTGAAGTGTTAAATGCCAACTTATGGAGCGCAGAAGACCCTTATTTATACACCATGTATGTTTATGTACAAGATAGTGATACAGGTGAGATGATAGAAGTAATTCCGCAAAAAGTAGGGATTAGAAAATTTGAGATGATTGATAAAATCATGCATATTAACGGCAAAAGAATTATGTTCAAAGGTGTTAATCGTCATGAATTTAGTTGTCATAATGGCAGGGCTGTTACAAAAGAAGAAATGCTCTGGGATATTAAGTTTTTAAAGCAATACAACTTTAACTCAGTTAGAACATCTCACTACCCCAATGATTCCTATTGGTATGACCTATGTGATGAATACGGTCTTTATGTGATAGATGAAGCCAACGTAGAAAGTCATGGAAC
>CAYUEJ010000130.1:3003-5130 GCA_964442565.1 uncultured Candidatus Epulonipiscium sp. | reverse complement strand
AAAGATGCAATCTTTTCTTCAAGCTTTTCTTTTAGCTCTTCTTTATCTAGTAAAGAATTCAACACTATTAAATTAGGCAAATGGCTTGCACTATCTTCAAGATCTAATCCCGTAACAAAAATATCAGCATCCTCAGCTATTACGTCCGCCAATGAAGTATGATTTGCTTCATAAGCATCTGATAAGCCTAACTCCTTTAAAACTTCCGTAATGTTCATCTCAACCATAAAACTAGAACCTAAACCCGACCCACATACTGCCATAATCTTTTTCATTGTAAAACCTCCTCAATTTCCTCTTTGTTTTGAGCGTTAAAAATAACACTTAGTTTATCTTTATTCATACACACATCAGCAATTTGTCTAAGTAAACCCATATGTGAGTTATTATCCTTTGCTGATAGTGTAAAGAATACATTTATTAGCTTCCCATCAAAATCCACCGGGTTATTAAGCTTTAGTATACAAACACCACTTTCTATAGCACCATCTTCAGGCCTTGCATGTGGCATACACACTCCATCCGCAATACAAAAATAAGAACCAAACTCTGCTATTTTTGCCTTTATGGCATCAAAATATCTACTCTCTACGATGCCATTGTCCTCTAAGATATTACATGATATTTCTATTGCTTCTTCATAGTTATCAACCTTGTCTAGGATTTTTATAAACATATTTCTCCTCCTTTATATTATTTTATTCTTTAAAGCAATATTTTATACACAACTCCTACCATCATAAATACCATTATCTTCACAAAAGTTTAATATTGTTTGGTTATTATTATGAATTATATCATATATTTAATTCTAATACTAGTAAAAAGCGTGGGAGTATTCTGCATATTATGTATAATAGAACCAACTAAAAAAGTGGGCATCATGTCATTTTCAATACAAGCAACTTACGGTTGCAAAAGTGTTGAAAACGATATGACGCCCACAATCTACTGTAGATATTTAGTTAGTACGTTTTCGCCTTATAATTATTAGGATTGTTGAATAAGCTATGCCTAATAATGAAATCATTAACAAGCTCATCAGCAATGCTACCGGCATATTATCAGCCGTTTGCGGAACTAGGTCTTCTACTGCAACTTCTGGCACACCTAATGGAATCTCCTCTTCTTCGATAACCACTGGTAGGCCAAGTGGAATTTCCTCATCTTCGATATCAATAAATATTTCTTCCGCCACATCCGGAACCTCTTCTTCTAAAAATGTTCCAAGTGGTATTTCATCATCATCGATTAAAATTACTTCTTCTGCTGGTGTAGGTGTAGGCGTTGGTGTTGGTGTTGGGCCTGGAGGCTCTGGTGGACCTGGAGGCTCTGGCGGGCCTGGAGGTTCTGGTGGATCTGGAGGTTCTGGCGGTGATATAAATACATTGTCAGTTTCCTCTTCATCACCATAATTTATAAGCAATGTTGCCTTGTTAGGAATTTTCCTACCGTCATACTTATCTAAATTTGCCCCTTCTTCTAATCTTGCATAGATTCTTAGGGTTATTTCTCTTCCCGCAACATCCTTGAACCTAAACATCCCCTCCTCATCACCTTCATCTACTTCTGCTTCTTCTGATAGGTCTTTTTCTTCTTCATCTGTTTCTGCTTCTTCTGATGGGGCTTTTTCTTCTTCTTCTGTTTCTGCTTCTTCTGATGGGGCTTTTTCTTCCTCGTCTGTTTCCGCTTCTTCTGATGGGGCTTCTTCTTCTTCATCTGTTTCTGCTTCTTCTGATGGGGCTTTTTCTTCTTCTGTTTCTGTTTCTTCTGATGGGGCTTTTTCTTCTTCTTCTACTTCTGCTTCTACGTCAGTTCCCACATCATCAGCTTCGTTTGTAATCTTTGATAACCAACCTACTCTTGCCATATCCATTACTAATGGTTGGATTTCTTCATTTGTCATTATCTCCTCTAGCTCAAACATTACTTCTTGTCCATTAATTTCGATAAGTTTTGATAACTCTTCATCAGGAACACCGTCTACCAGTATTTCTGCTTTTTCTATAATTAATACATCTTCTAATCTATCCATAATCTTCATATAATAATAGTTACTTGGATCTTCTGGTATCTTAACTGTAATATTGTAGATTATTTCATCATCCCATTTAGCTAGTTTTTCAT
>CAYUEJ010000130.1:0-2993 GCA_964442565.1 uncultured Candidatus Epulonipiscium sp. | reverse complement strand
AGGTTCTTCTATAGGTGGATTTTCTGCTTCATTTACTATCCATAGGTGATCATCAACCCACCATTCAAACCTACCCACAACAGCATCATGTGGATTAGAGTTTAATATATACCCTTCTGGCGCTTCTATTTCTACTACCTGATACTCTCCATATGGTAATTCTTTAGATTCTGCCACTCCATCAAGTCCAGTTGTTATTGTATCTACAACATTTCCATCTGAATCTATTATTTCAAATACCGCTCCAGGCAAATATTTTAACTCATCATCGGTATCATCCTTGGTGACATCTTCTATAATAGATATTGGTATCATTTTCACATTGTTTACCTTTGTTATAATGATCTTGCCCACTTTTGGATCTGGATCTGGTCCTGACTTATCTGGTGGTGTTATGGTCACTGTATTGGAAGGTTTATTCTTATCATTGTAGATTAAATTAGCCTTATTTGGGATTGTATTATCCTCATATTTTTCTAAAATGTCATTCTGATTAATACCATTCCTAATCCTAGCCATAAATTCTAAAACAACAATCTTATCTTTAATTTCATCAAAACCTTCTAGCTTAGTAAAGGTAATTTTATTTCCAGTAACATCTACATCCCCAGTTATAGGGTTATCATCTGCTGTTACAGTAACACTATCTTCTAATATCTCTAATAAGTCATCAACTTCGTCTTCTAGAACAAAGCTTGCAAGCTTATATATATTCCTAACTTCTGTAGAAATTGAATATCGAAGTTCATCTTGCAAGTTTTGTAAATCTATATGCTCTTCTCCATTAACTAACTTAATAGGATTTGCTGGTGCTAGTGCACAAATTGAATTTTTGTTTGCTGGAACAATTGGATTTATCATAAAATATTCTTTTGAACCTGAGACCACGGACGCTTTTACTGGTGTTTTATCATCTGGATAAAAATCAGTTTCTCTTAAAGTATACTCAATAACGTAGTCTACATCTTCATAGCTTTCAAATTCTAAAACATTTTCCCCAGCTATCCATTCATGTTCAAAATCCTCTACTAGAACTCCATTGGCATATAACTTATAATCTGTAACTTCGTAACCATCTTCAACTACTACCTTAAGCTGGCTTGTATTTAACATTTGAATTAAATCGCTTAGCATATTGCCTATATCAGTGCCAAATTGATTTGGATTTTGGAATACACTAAAGTAGGCTCCTGATGTAGCCATACCCTGTAGCTGTCCTCTTGCGTAAGGTCCAACTGCTATATTATAGTCATTTCCATATTGTGAACTAGATGATAATGAATCCCTATCCTCTATAAATGTTGATATAAGATAGTATCCCTTGCTTTTTATTGCATTTGCTTGATTTACAGCTTCATTAATAGCTGTTTGGTAATCTTGGGCACTCTCTTTAAAGTTATATCCGTTAGTTTTATTTGCATCAAGCCATAAATATCCATCTAGGCGCACATTTGCTACACCATCTGTTACTAAAAGGAATATTGTTTCCCTTAATGGATCTACAACTCCCTTACCCGCCTCATAACTACTTAGTGCTTTTTGTAACCCATGGGCAGTTGGGGTTGCCCCATTAACAGAAATTCCATCTATAGTGCTTTTTACCGAATTAAAATTATTAGTTAAGCTACTTTTCGTTGCTGCATCAACCCCAAACCATCCATTACTATTATAAGTTTGAGTTTCTTTAACAACTTTATTTCCGTTTTCTACTTTATAATACTTAACCTTATTTCCACCCTGGAAAGTTACTAGCATTGCCCTATCTTTTTGGGAATTTAGCTTATCTAAAACTGCCTTAAGGCCTAATTTCATTTTCCCTATTGTACTTTCAAATGATCCACTAGCATCTTGAACTATCACTAGGTCAATCTTTTTTCTAATGTAGGCAATTTAAAGTTAATCTTTCCTTTTATTTCACGTTCACAATTTTCATCTAATTCTATATCGTTAGTATGAATATGACCCAACGAACTTTCTATTACTCCTGCAATATCATTAGCATACACATTCGAAATAGCGGGCCCTGTTATTTGTAATATCATGGTCAAAACTGCCATAACGGCTATGGCTACCTTTCTTTCACCAAATATTCGCTTCATAATTCTACCCCTCCAATTTCGAGCTCCTTTTACATTTTGAATGCAAAAGTGCTTAAGGGAATCCTGTGTTTTGTTAAAGTTCATAACTATGCTTCATCTTGTTTTCTTATTTTCACACTTTCATCTTAACCATCCCCTAACTGTAAAATTCATTTACATGGGCTTATAACGATTTACCAAGATGTCTTACATTCATTTTGCTCCCTATTCCAAACATTTGCAATACCTCTTTTGCATTTTTCGACAAAATATTTCACTACTATTTCTTATTTAAATCTATGACTGGTCTGGTAGCCAATATCTCACTAGCTGAATATACTAATACGGAATAGAAAAAAGAGGTGTTTAATTATGGATAGACAGGACATAAAGCGAAGGTTAAATCCTAAGGATGTTTCACTTCCATCCGGCTATAAAATCGAAGTATTTGCTGATGGGCTTACTACTCCAATTAATGTTGTCTTTACTGAAACTGGGGAGATGTTAGTAGCTGACTCTGGTATTACAGATGGCAATGGAAAGGTATTAAAGTTAACGGATAAGGGGTTTGTAGTTATTGCTGATGGGTTTAATCCTCCACTAACTGGAATTAATATATATAAGGGCGACATTTACGTTTCTCACCGCCGCTTCGTTACGATTGTTAAGCCTGATGGTAGCAAAAAAGATATTATTGACGGACTGCCAAGTGATGGTGATCATCATAATAATAGGGTTGTATTTGGCGTTGATGGTAAAATGTATTTTGGGCAAGGTACTGCGACCAATACTGGTGTTGTTGGATTAGATAACTCCTGGGTGCCAGATTATCCATTTTTCCATGATTACCCTGGTGGTCCTGTAGTATTAAGAGGTGACAATTTTCAAAGCCCTACATTTTTAGAAAGCTTTCCT
>CAYUEJ010000129.1:4827-5176 GCA_964442565.1 uncultured Candidatus Epulonipiscium sp. | reverse complement strand
ATATTTAATGGGTACGGTGATAGTAAAACCCCTTTTAGAGTTAATGTTATAGGTCTAGTTATAAATATGATATTAGACCCATTACTTATTCTAGGAGTAGGGCCTTTTCCAAGACTTGGAGTTGCAGGGGCTGCTATAGCAACAGTAATAGCCCAGATTATCGTAACGGTTATCTTTATTATTAAAGCTAAGGAGCGAAAGGAATTATTTTCAGAACTAGACTTACTAAGTAAACCAGATGGAAGGCATATGCAAAAGATAATTAAACTAGGCCTACCAATTGCCTTGCAAAGTGGGTTTTTTACAATTATAGGAATGCTACTTGCTAGAATTGTTGCCCAGTGGGGGA
>CAYUEJ010000129.1:0-4817 GCA_964442565.1 uncultured Candidatus Epulonipiscium sp. | reverse complement strand
AGGCTCCCAAATCGAATCCATCTCATGGATGACAGCAGGTGGATTTGAAACAGCCATGAGTACGTTTACAGGCCAAAACTACGGAGCTAGGAAGTGGGACAGGGTACGTAAAGGCTACTTCACTGGGATAGCAATAGTGTCTGTTATAGGTATTTTAGCAACAATTCTTTTAATATTTGGTGCCCAGCCCATTTTCTCAATATTTATACAAGAAGAAGAGGCCATAAGCTACGGCGTAGATTATCTTAGAATACTGGGACTATCCCAGTTACTAATGTGTATAGAAATCACAACAACAGGCGCATTTAATGGCCTAGGAAAAACCATACCACCATCAGTTGTAAGCATAACCTTCAATGCGCTTAGAATCCCACTAGCCATTGTACTCTCATCCACAAGCCTAGGCCTAAACGGCGTATGGTGGGCAGTTAGTATAAGCAGCATATGCAAAGGAGCAGTCCTTGGCACATGGTACATTATTAAACTTAGGCGTAGCAGGAACTTAACTTATTAACATATTAATATATTAACCTAGAGGAGGGTCAGCATGTTTAGTGTAGGAATTATAACATCAAGTGACAAAGGTTTTGTAGGTGAAAGAGAAGATTTATCAGGTAAGTTGATTGAGGACTTGGTTAAAGCTCGTGGTTATGATGTGAAAAAATATATTATTCTTCCTGATGAAGAGGAAGCACTTGCAAAAGAGATGGTATATATGGCAGACAAGCTTAGGGTTGACCTAATCTTGACTACTGGTGGTACAGGATTTAGCAAGAGGGATGTGACGCCGGAGGCAACTATAAAAGTGTGTGATAAAATGGCTAATGGAATAGCCGAGGCCATAAGGGCCTACAGCCTAACTATTACACCAAGGGCAATGCTTTCAAGGGCAGTATCAGGGATTAGGGGCAATACCCTAATTATAAATATGCCAGGCAGCCCTAAGGCAGTTAAAGAATCCATGGACTATATTATGGACAGCGTACATCATGGGCTGGAGATTATGGTGGGTAGTGCGACAGAGTGTGCTAGTAAATAGCAAATTATTCACAATAATCAGCCCGAATGTGTTACAATAATTTAGTAACATAATAAAGATTTGTAAAACGTAAGAGGAGGATTTTAAGTGAAAAATATGAAAAAAGTGATTATGTTGGTTTTATCAGGACTTTTGGTAATTTCTTTACTAGTAGGTTGTGGGCAAAAACCTAGTAGCCAAGATGAAGCTAATGTCCAAGAAGAAGTTCAGAATACATTAGAAACTGAAGAGCCCACAGAGCCCACAGAGCCTGAAGAGGTGGAAAACCCAGAGATTATCTTGTCAACGACTACAAGTACACAGGACTCAGGGCTACTTGATTTCTTATTACCAACTTTTGAAGAAGATACAGGCTACATAGTGAAGTCTATTGCCGTAGGGACAGGTAAGGCACTTCAAATGGGCAGGGACGGTGAGGCTGATGTCCTACTTGTACATGCTAAAGCAGATGAGCTAAAGTTTGTAGAAGAAGGTGACGGTACGGAAAGACATGATGTTATGTACAATGACTTTATCCTTGTAGGTCCCAAAGAAGATTCGCTAAAACTTAAGGAGCAGTTCCCAGATGATATTTTAGAAGGCCTAAAGGCTATCCAGGCCCATGGCGCAGTATTTGTATCCCGTGGTGATGACTCTGGTACACACAAAAAAGAATTAAATATTTGGAAAGAGGCATCTATTGAGCCTGAAGGTGAGTGGTACCTATCAGCAGGAAGCGGTATGGCAGATGTACTTAAAATTGCAGGTGAAAAGCAGGCCTATACAATTACTGATAGGGCTACCTACCTAAGTATGATGACAGATCTAGACTTAGATATAGTTATTGAGGGAGATGAGAATCTCTTTAATCAGTACGGAGTTATTCCTGTAAATCCTGATAAGGGAGAGAACATTAACCATGATGGCGCAGTAGCATTCATGGAATGGTTCTTATCTGAAAAAGGACAGGCCCTAATCGAAGAATTTGGTGTTGAAGAATACGGGCAACCATTATTTATACCAAATGCTAACTAATTAAGGAGGTCTGAGTATCTTTTTCTGGCACTCGCAAGTTTTGCTTGCAAAGGTGGCAGAAAAAGATACTCAGACCATTTATATATCATAGAAAGGTGGTGGAAGTTATGGGCTATATTTTAGAGGGTTTTAAGGAGGCATTTAGACTAATAATATCAATGGATGTGGAAATTTATCAAATAATAGGCTTATCATTATTTGTTTCAACCCTATCTACAATAATAGCAACCATTATTTTTGTACCAGTTGGGGTGTATTTAGGTATAAAAAAATTCAGAGGTAAAAAGATACTCTCTCGTATAATCTACACTTCTATGAGCATCCCTACAGTAATTATCGGATTGGTAGTGGCCATCATATTATCAAGGAGAGGGCCCTTTGGATCCTTAAAACTACTATATACCTCCAAGGCCATGATAATAGCACAGACTATACTAGTTATACCAATAATACTAGGACTTACATATAATTTGGCCAAAAATAGGGGACCAGCGATAATGGCAACATCTTTTACACTTGGTGGCAGAACTAAAGACATTATTATAATTATTATAAAAGAACTTAAGGTGGATATTGTGGTTAATGTAGCAACAGCATTTTCAAGGGCAATCTCTGAAGTTGGGGCGGTTATGATTGTTGGAGGTAACATCAAAGGCCATACAAGAGTTATGACAACAACAATATCTATGATGAACTCAATGGGAGATTACCCAACAGCCATAGCGCTAGGTATCATACTGTTAATAATTTCTTTTATTATACATAGTTTGATTTATTCTTACGGACAGGAGGATTAGATGCGACTTGATATTAATAAGATTACAAAAAAATATGGCAACAAAAAAGTCCTTGATATTGAAGAGCTAACCATTGAAGAAGGAAAGATTACAGGGATTACAGGGCCAAATGGCTGTGGAAAAACGACACTTATAAACATAATAAGTGGATTAGAGGATGATTTTAGTGGAATAGTAATGTATAATAATCAGTATCTAGATAGGCTAGTTAGTAAAAATATAACTTATGTCTTTCAAAAACCCTATTTATTTAGAAGAAGTGTATATGAAAATATATCATATCCACTTAAACTTAGAAATATAAAAAAGAGTGAAGTGGAAAGATTAGTCTTAGATATTATTAAAAAGCTTGAAATAGAGGATTTGGCTGAAAAAAGGGCGGATTTACTCTCAGGTGGGGAGTCGCAAAAGGTTGCACTAGCTAGAGCATTGGTTTTTAATCCTAAGCTTTTGCTGCTTGATGAGCCAACATCAAATATTGATCCTGAATCTATTAAGATTATGGAACGTGAGATTTTAGCTTTTTATAAAAGGGCAAAAGCTACTATTGTGATTGTGACACATAATCTAGAACAATCAAAAAGACTCTGTCACAATATTATTAACCTAGAGCAAGGAAAGGTCGTGGAGTAATGAGGGATTCTTTTGGGAGAGAAATCAATTATTTGCGCATATCCCTAACTGATAGATGTAACCTAAGGTGCTCTTACTGTATGCCAGAGAGGGGAATTATAAATAAAACCAGCCATAATGAAATATTACCCCTAGAAGACGTATATAGGATTGCAAAAGTGTTTGCAAAACTTGGTGTGGATAAGATTAGACTAACGGGGGGGGAACCTTTAGTTAGAAAAGGTATAGTTGACTTGGTACAGATGCTAAGCAAACTTGATGGAATTAAGGATCTTGCTATGACAACTAATGGTCTGTTATTAACAGAAATGGCAGCGCCCCTTAAGAAGGCGGGACTAGGACGAATAAATGTTAGCCTAGACACCTTGGATAAGCAGAAGTATAAGGAAATTACAAGGGGAGGAGACTTAACAAAAGTACTAGAAGGTATTAAGGTGGCTAAAAAAGCTGGACTCACCCCAATAAAAATTAATACAGTGTTAATAGGCGGCTTTAATGATAGTGAGATTGTAGACTTTATCAATATTACCAAGCAGGAAGATGTTGATGTAAGATTTATAGAATTAATGCCAATTGGTGAGGCAGCTGACTGGGCTACTAAGAATTTCATTTCAAACAATAAGGTGCTTGAGAGTGCCGAGGAACTTATTCCAGTTGAAAAGGACGATTTATCTTCCCCTGCAAATTACTATAAACTCCCTGATGCTAAAGGTAAGGTTGGTATTATAAATCCAATAAGCTGCAAATTCTGTGAGTATTGTAATAGGATAAGGCTAACTGCAACCGGCAAGCTAAAGCTTTGCCTACATTCTAATAAAGAGATTGACTTAAAACAGTACCTTTATAGCGATGAGGCACTTGAGAACATAATTTTGGAATCAATTAATGAAAAAGAAGAGGCGCACAACCTAGAAAACGGCGATTATATTACAAGAAATATGAATCAAATTGGAGGTTAGTATGAAATTTACACATTTTAATGAAAGTGGTAGAGCCCATATGGTTGAAGTAGGGGCCAAAGACGATACAAAAAGAGCCGCTATAGCAAGAGGAAGGATTGTAATGAAAGAAGAAACCCTTGAGATGATAAAAGCAGGTTTGATCAAAAAGGGTGATGTATTATCTGTAGCCCAGATTGCAGGAAT
Organism: uncultured Candidatus Epulonipiscium sp.; assembly: GCA_964442565.1. Classification (GTDB taxonomy): domain Bacteria; phylum Bacillota; class Clostridia; order Lachnospirales; family Cellulosilyticaceae; genus JAAYSX01. Next base: position 189 of record CAYUEJ010000129.1, on the reverse strand, counting down.
TATGGGGGCTAAAAAGACCAGTGATCTAATTCCTATGTGCCATAATATATTTTTAACCGGCGCAGACTTAAGGTTTAATCTTTTAAAGAATGCCGTTGAAGTAGAAGCTGAGGTTAAAACAACTGGTAAGACAGGTGTTGAAATGGAGGCCCTAACTGCTGTAAGTCTTGCTTGCCTTACAATCTATGA
>CAYUEJ010000128.1:0-5180 GCA_964442565.1 uncultured Candidatus Epulonipiscium sp. | reverse complement strand
GTATCTGCTAAATCTGCAATATCCTTTACAATATAGTTATGCTTGGTAATAGGCATTGTTATACCTGCAATATCTACTTCTTGAAAGCTATCTTTACCAAGAAGGGCTGTCCCTACGTTTCCTGTTATTGCAACCATTGGCACTGAGTCCATATAGGCTGTAGCTATTCCTGTAACTAGGTTTGTTGCCCCTGGCCCTGATGTTGCAATACATACCCCAACTTTACCAGTGGCCCTTGCATATCCATCAGCAGCATGGGAGGCCCCTTGCTCGTGGGATGTCAAAATATGCTTTATTCTGTCACTATTTTTATATAGTTCATCATATATATGAAGTACAGCCCCACCTGGGTATCCAAATATTGTATCTACCCCTTGCTCTACTAAGCATTCTATAATTATCCCTGCTCCGTTTATTTTCATGACTACCTCCCTTTCTTAATCTGCAAAAACCGCCCCCGTATTTGCTGAGGTTACTAGCTTTGCATATCTTGATAAGTATCCTGTTGTTATTTTTGGTTGGGGTTTTACCCAGTTTTCACGTCTTTTTGCTAGTTCTTCGTCTGATACTTCAAGTGTAATTGTGCACTCATTCATATCAAATGAAATTATATCTCCGTCCTCTACAAGGCCTATAGGTCCACCCTCTGCAGCTTCTGGTGATACGTGCCCAATGGATGCCCCTCTTGTTGCTCCCGAAAAACGCCCATCTGTAATTAGGGCTACATCTTTATCTAGTCCCATTCCTGCAAGTGCTGCCGTTGGTGCTAGCATCTCTTTCATTCCTGGGCCACCTTTAGGTCCTTCGTATCTAATAACTAAAACCTCACCCTTATTAATCTTTCCTGCTAAAATAGCTGCGCTTACCTCTTCTTCTGAGTTAAAAACCCTAGCTGGCCCGCTAAATTTAATCATTTCGGCTGCTACTGCTGATCTTTTTACAACGCAGCTATCCGGGGCAAGGTTTCCAGTAAGAACTGCTATACCACCTGATTTACTAAATGGATTGTCAATAGGACGAATAACTGTCTCATCTTTGTTTCTAGCATTTTTAATATGCTCGCCCATTGTTTTTCCTGTTACTGTTATAACATCAAGATTTAATAGGTCTTTTTTAGTTAGCTCATTCATAACTGCGTAAATACCACCTGCTGCGTGCAAGTCTTGCATAAAGTATGGGCCTGCTGGTGCAAGCTTACAAAGGTTTGGCGTGCGGTTACTGATTTCATTAGCCATCTCAAGGTTAATTTTAACTCCTGCTTCATGGGCAATTGCTGGAAGATGTAGCATTGTATTTGTACTACAGCCTAAAGCCATATCCATAGTTAATGCATTTTGGAATGCTTTTTCCGTTAATATGTCCCTTGGGCATATATTTTGTTCTAAAGTGTCCATAATGGTCATACCTGCTGTTTTTGCAAGGCGAATTCTCTCTGCATATACTGCTGGTAAGGAACCATTGCCCTCAAGGGCAATTCCAAGAACTTCACTCATACAGTTCATACTATTTGCTGTAAACATTCCTGAGCAAGATCCGCAGCTTGCACATGCGTTGTTTTCATATTCTAGTAGTTCTTCTTCACTCATTTTGCCTGCACCTACTGAGCCTACCGCCTCAAATACGTCAGATAAGCTTGCCCTCTTATCTCCAACTTTACCAGCAAGCATAGCCCCTCCGCTTATTGCAACTGTAGGAATATTAAGCCTAGCTGCTGCCATAAGCATGCCTGGAACAATCTTGTCACAGTTTGGTACAAGTACTAGGGCATCAAAGCCGTGAGCCATTGCCATAGCTTCAATAGAGTCAGCAATAAGCTCTCTTGTTGGAAGGGAATAGTTCATCCCAACATGCCCCATTGCAATACCATCACATACACCAATGGCTGGTATTTCTATAGGCGTCCCGCCCTTAATGCGAATACCTGTTTTAACTGCTTCAACTATTGTATCTAGGTGAATGTGACCTGGTACAATCTCACTTTTTGCACTTACAACACCAATTAGTGGTGCCTGTATTTCTTCGTCTGTATAACCCATTGCCTTAAATAAAGATCTATGGGGTGCTCTTTCAATTCCTTTTTTTACGCGGTCACTTCTCATTGCTGTATCTCCCTTCGATTATCTTTATATATCTATATAGCCTCTGCTATTCTTTGACCCATTTCCTTAGTTCCTATTAATTTTTTACCCTCACTCATAATATCTGGAGTTCTATAGCCTTCTTCAAGTATTTTTGTAACTGCATCTTCAATAGCTTTAGCCTCTTCTTCAAGGTTAAAGGAATACTTTAACATCATTGCAGCTGATAAAATTGTTGCAATTGGATTTGCCTTATCCATACCTGCAATGTCAGGCGCACTACCGTGAATTGGTTCATACATACCAAGGGTTCCTTCACCTAGGCTTGCTGATGCTAACATTCCAATTGAGCCTGTTAACATACTTGCCTCATCTGATAAAATATCACCAAACATATTAGTTGTAATAATTACATCAAATTGTTTTGGATTTCTAATAAGTTGCATGGATGCGTTGTCTACATACATATGGGAGTATTCTACCTCTGGATAATCTTTGGCTACTTCTTTAGTTACCTCTCTCCATAGTCTTGAAGTTTCAAGAACGTTAGCCTTATCAACTACAACTACATTTTTATCTCTTTTCATAGCTGTTTCAAATCCAACTTTAAGGACACGTTCAATCTCGTTACGGTTGTAGTACTCTACGTCGTAAGCCGAGTCATCTTCTTCAACCCTGCCACGCTCACCAAAGTATATACCACTTGTTAGTTCACGAACTATAAGCATATCAAGGTGATCTCCTATTATTTCTGGTTTAAGCGGACATGCATCTTTTAGCTCCTTATGTAATAAAGCTGGTCTAAGATTTGCAAATAGCTGAAGCTCTGATCTTATGCTAAGTAATGCTCTTTCCGGCCTATCTGCTCCTGCAAGATGGTCCCATTTTGGTCCTCCTACAGCACCTAAAATTATTGCATCTGCTTCTTTACATTTATCTAAAGTTTCTTTTGGAAGGGAGTTACCTACCTTATCAATAGCTACTCCACCTGCTAGTACTTCTTCATAATTAAACTTATGATTATATTTTTTAGCTATAGCATCTAAAGCTACGATAGCTTCTCTTGTTATTTCTGGTCCTATTCCATCCCCTGGGATGGTTACAATGTTATACTCCATTTGTTTACCTCCATTAGATTAATAAAGATTAATAAAGTTGCAGATACTTGTTAGTTTCTGCAACTTTTTGTGTTTTTTACTTATCAACAAGGCTTATGTCATACATCATATTGTTAATTGCAGCTAGGTATGCTAAAATACTAGCCTCTACAATATCAGTACTTACGCCGTGACCATTATATATAGCATCGTCTCTTTTAATTTTGACGTTTACTTCCCCTAAAGCGTCTGTCCCCCCGGTTACTGCGCTAATTAAGAAATCTTCTAGTTCAAAGTCCATTCCAACTAATTGATCAACTGCCTTATATGATGCGTCTATAGGCCCATCAACAGATGATGTTATTGCCTCTATCATTTCACCATCTCGCTTCATTAGGCGAACTGCCGATGTTGTTGTTATACTATTTCCGGCATTAATTACAAAGCGGTTAAACTTATATGTTTCAGGAACATGTAAATTCTTTCTATATACTAAAGCTTCAATGTCCCAATCACTAACGACTTTCTTTTTATCTGCAAGCTGTTTAAAGTTCTCGAATGCTTCTTCAATAGCTTTATCATCTAGTGTGTATCCTAGGGATTTTAATCTATCTACAAAAGCGTGTTTGCCTGAGTGCTTGCCTAGTACCATCTGATTTTCTGCAAGTCCTATTGAGGCTGGTGTCATAATTTCGTATGTTTCTTTATTAGCTAACATACCATGCTGATGAATACCTGATTCGTGTGCAAATGCATTTTCACCCACAATTGCCTTGTTAGGCTGAACTTTAACCCCTGTTATAGATGATAATAACTTGCTGCTATGGGCTATTTGTGTTGTATCAACATTACAGTCCATATTGTAGTAGTCCCTACGTGTATGAAGGTTCATTACTATTTCTTCAAGTGCTGCATTACCAGCCCGTTCCCCTATACCGTTAAGTGCACACTCTATTTGTCCTGCCCCTGCTTTAGCAGCTGCTAGTGAGTTTGCTACCCCAAGCCCTAAATCGTTATGGCAATGAACTGAAATAACTGCCTTGTCAATATTTGGTACATTATTACGTATTCCCGTTATTAGCCCCACGTATTCCTCAGGTGTTGTATAGCCTACCGTATCCGGTATATTTACTATTTTTGCCCCTGCATCTATAACTCCTTCAAGTACAGTGTATAAAAACGCCGGATTACTTCTAGTTGCATCTTCCGCTGAGAACTCTATATTGCTACAATATTTATGGGCGTATCTAACCATATTGACTGCCTGCTTTAAGACTTCTTCCTCCGTCATACGAAGCTTATACTTCATATGAAGGTCTGATGTTGCTATAAAGGTGTGTATCCTTGGTGATACAGCCCCCTTAACCGCCTCCCATGCCCTATCTATATCTTTAGGAAGTGCCCTAGCTAAACTAGCTACGGTGGCATTTTTTACTATGGAAGATATTTCCTTAACTGATGCAAAGTCTCCTGGAGATGCGATAGCAAATCCGGCTTCTATTACGTCTACTTTAAGCAGTTCAAGTTGTTTTGCCATCTCCAGTTTTTCATGAATATTCATACTGCATCCTGGTGATTGTTCACCGTCTCTTAGTGTGGTATCAAAAATTTGAATCTGCCTAGTCATAAACATAACCCCCTGATTTAAAATTTATTTTTACGATTTATTATTTATTGTCTGTTGTCCAGCTCATCATTTTTCTTAGTTTTTTACCTACTACTTCAACTTCGTTTTCTGCTTCGATTCTACGCTTTGATCTGAAGTATGGTCTATTTGCTTGATTTTCTAGGATCCAGTTTCTAGCAAATGTTCCGTCTTGGATTTCGCCTAGAACCTTCTTCATCTCTGCCCTTGTTTCCTGCGTAATAATACGGGACCCTACTGTGTAATCACCGTACTCTGCTGTATCCGAGATTGAATATCTCATATAATCAAATCCACCTTCGTTAATAAGGTCAACGATAAGCTTCATCTCGTGTACACATTCAAAGTATGCGCTCTCTG
>CAYUEJ010000127.1:0-5231 GCA_964442565.1 uncultured Candidatus Epulonipiscium sp. | reverse complement strand
TTAATTAATGATTTGCCAGAAGATGAAGTTATTTCATTTTATCAACAAGGGGATTTTGTTGACCTTTGCGCAGGTCCTCATCTAATGAGCACAAAACCGGTGAAGGCCCTGAAAATCCTTTCAGCGGCAGGGGCTTATTGGAGGGGAAGCGAAAAGAATAAAATGCTATCACGCATTTATGCAACAGCCTTCCCTAAGAAGTCAGAGCTGACAGAACACCTAGATAAGCTAGAAGAAGCTAAAAAACGTGATCATCGTAAACTAGGCAAGGAACTAGAATTATTTGCCTTATTAGATGAAGGACCAGGCTTCCCATTTTTCCTTCCTAAGGGGATGGAACTTCGTAATACACTTACGACTTATTGGAGAGAAGTTCACAAAAAAGCAGGATATGTGGAAATATCTACACCTATTATGTTAAATCAGGAACTTTGGGAAACCAGTGGACACTGGGATAATTACAGGGATAATATGTACACAACAACCATAGATGAAATGGATTTTGCCATTAAACCAATGAACTGTCCAGGTAGTATTTTAACCTATAAAACTAAAAATCATTCTTATAGGGACCTACCAATTCGTATGGGAGAGCTAGGCCTTGTTCACCGTCATGAATTATCGGGGGCCTTGCATGGACTTATGAGGGTGCGTAACTTTACACAAGATGATGCCCATATATTTATGCTACCAGATCAAATCAAAGATGAGGTTAAAGGGGTCGTAAAGCTTATTGATGAAGTATATAAAACATTTGGGTTTAAATATCACATTGAGCTATCTACGAAACCAGAAAACAGTATGGGATCAGACGAAGATTGGAACACAGCAATCAATGCACTTAGTGAGGCATTAGAAGAACTTGGCTATGACTACATTATTAATGAAGGTGATGGAGCATTTTATGGACCTAAACTAGACTTTCATTTAGAAGATTGCATCGGAAGAACATGGCAATGTGGGACCATTCAACTAGACTTTCAAATGCCAGAGCGCTTTGAGCTTGAATACACAGGGGCAGACGGGAACAAACACAGACCTGTTATGGTGCATAGGGTCGTATATGGTAGTATTGAGCGTTTTATCGGGATCTTAATCGAGCATTTTGCAGGGGCATTCCCAGTATGGTTAGCACCTGTTAAGGCTAAGGTGTTACCGATTTCAGAAAAATATCAAGACTACGCAGAGGAAGTAGTACGTAAACTTGAAGATGTTGGGATAGATGTAGAAATAGATAATAGGGCAGAAAAGATAGGCTATAAGATTCGTGCCGCAAGAAATGAAAGAGTACCTTATATACTTGTAGTTGGTCAGCAAGAACAAGAAGATAATAAAGTTGCCGTAAGAAGCCGTAAAGGTGATGAAGGTGCGATGGACCTTGATACATTTATAGATCGTATCAAAAAAGAAGTTGAAAGCAAGTATAATTATTTAATAGAACAAAATGAAGAAAAATAATTTGACAAATTAGTCTTAAAGTGATAAGATAATATAGGTTAAATAATAAAAGTAGAGGTATCCGCTTCTCACCTTACAACAATTAAGTTCGTAATGGTTATGAATAATGTTGATTATATGTGTGCTAGATGCATGTGTATATATGACGATGTTTATAGGGTGGATAGAGCTAATCTATCCACCTTTTTTGCTTATCACAACAATGTTTAAGAAGAGGATAACAATCACAAACAGTGATTTAGTTATATATCTATGAATGGCAAACAAATTATAGGAGGTGCCCATTATTAAAGGCGTATTGATTAACGAGCAGATTCGCGAGAAGGAAGTCAGATTAGTAGGTGTAGAAGGTGAACAAATAGGCGTAACAGGAATACAAGAAGCCCAGAGGCTAGCAGCTGAAGCAGGTCTTGATTTGGTCATGATTGCACCTAAAGCAAAACCACCAGTCTGTAAGATTATGGACTTTGGTAAACACAAATTTGATATGGCAAAGAAAGAGAAAGAAGCTCGCAAGAAACAAAAAACCATTAGCGTTAAAGAGGTTAGGTTTTCAGCAAGTATTGAAAAGCATGACTTTGATACCAAACTGCGTAATGGAATAAAGTTCCTTAAGGCTGGAGATAAAGTTAAGGTTTCTGTAAACTTTAGAGGCCGTGAAATGATGCATACACAGGCTGGAAGAGAACTACTTGAAGAGGCTGCTAAGATCCTTGAGGAATACGGGGATGTCGAGCAAAGACCGAGATTTGAAGGCAGAAGCATGGTTATAATGGTAGTACCAAAGTAAAGACATTTCCATAGATGGATATATATTTTTAGATAACGACAAGGAGGAACATAGGATGGCTAAGTTAAAAACAAATAGAGCTGCTGCAAAGCGTTTTAAAGTAACAGGTACAGGAAGATTAAAAAGATCCAAGGCAGGTATGAGTCATATCTTAGGTAAGAAATCTCAAAAGAGAAAGCGTAACCTACGTAAAGCAGGACTTGTTAATAAGGCAGACGAAAAACCAATGAAACGTTTATTACCATACGCATAAGAAATTAAGAAGAATAGGAGGCACATACCATGGCCAGAGTTAAAGGTGGAACAAACAGTAGAAAAAGACATAATAGAGTGCTAAAGTTAGCAAAAGGATATAGAGGAGCAAAATCTAAACAATTCAAAACAGCAAAACAAGCTGTAATGAAATCATTTGATTATGCATACGTAGGCAGAAAGCTTAGAAAACGTGAGTTTAGAAGCTTATGGATTACACGTATTAATGCAGCAGCTAGAATCAACGGAATGTCATACAGCCGTTTTATGAATGGACTTAAAGTTGCAAACATCAATATTAACAGAAAAATGTTAGCAGACCTTGCAATTAACGATGCAAATTCATTTGCTAAACTAGTTGAAACAGCAAAAACTAGCCTACAATAATAATTAAAATCCCGAGACATATGTCTTGGGATTTTTTGCATACAAGGGAATGTGGTAGGGGTACTGACTAACCAAGAGAAAAACGTTATAATAGAAGAAAGAGGTTAACGCTTACTAGTCAGGAGGAGGACATGGAAAATAAAAAGCATTTAAATAGAGGGTTTATATATACAACAATCATTGTGTTACTAGCCTTCTTAACCTGGGTTCTAACATTATTAGGAAAAGAAAGGCTGGAAACAATAAAGAACATATATTCTTCTAGCCTATATCCTTTTATTGCAAAGATAATTGGACGCGTTACAGGGATAGTGCCTTTTGCAATTGGAGAAATCCTGATTTTTGCTTTGGTTTTGATAGTTCTTGTAGGTATTGTATTTGCCTTAATAAAGCCTGATATGGTCTTCAAAAATATAAGAAGGATACTTCATATAATAATACGAGTTCTAGGCATAGCATACATACTTTTTTATTTTATTTGGGGATTTAATTATTATGGACAAGATTATATGACGTTAGCAGATATCAGTGTAGGGACAGCCACCCTTGAAGATTTAGCAGATCTTACACGTGAAGTTGTTGGGAAAGCAAATGAAATTCGCCCTACTTTGACAGAGGATGAAGAAGGTGTATTTTTAATAGAAGAGGATTTTAAAACCTTAGGTGAGATGGCTAAAGAGGGGTTTGAGGGTTACTATGTAGGGAATCGGTATTTGGGCGGAAATTATGGGCAGCCTAAGCCTTTGAAAATTTCTAAATGGATGAGTTACACAGGGATTACAGGAATTTATTTTCCCTATACTGCAGAGCCAAATGTAAATATTGATATACCTGATACAAATATTCCCGTAACCATGTGCCATGAAATGGGACATCAAAGAGGATTTGCCAGGGAAGATGAGGCTAATTTTATTGGCTATATGGCAAGTATTAATAACCCACATCCAGAATTTCAGTATTCAGGGTATTATTTGGCACTTCAGTATTTACTAAGTGATTTACATAAGCAAGATTATGAATTATATGAGCAGGTTCAGTCGCTGATTAGTGACCCGGTAAGGCGTGATATGAACCATGAATATGACTACTGGAAGGCGAGAGAAGGGAAAGCTGAGGAGGTAGCTACAGCCATGAATAATAACTACCTCAAGGCAAATAACCAAAGCGCAGGGGTGCAAAGTTATAATGGAGTTGTAACACTATTATTAGCAGAATATAAAAGTAGATAAACAAGCCCCTGTGCTTAGGGGCTTGTTAGTCCGTCTTTATTTACGAGGAACTAAATTAGCCTCAATAAGGCTAGGATAAATAAAATGAACAGCTACAGTAGCAAACATCATTTTAAGTAAATCTAGTAATATAAAAGGAAGAACGCCAGCAGCTATAGCTTGTGGCCAAGCTAAGCCAGTAACGAACTTTAACTGGACTGTTCCGATTATGTAAGAAATCATAAGTCCTAGGGTCATTATAAAAAAGGTTGAAACAAATTTTAGGATAGAATTTGAGCTCCTATAAACAAAATGATTGATACAAAACCCAATAACAAATGCTGCTATGATAAATCCGAAGATATATCCACCAGTTGGGCCAACTAAAACTTGTGGGCCACCAGTCATCCCAGAAAATACAGGTAAGCCAATAGCACCTAGTAGGGTATAGACAATCATAGCTATAGCCCCCAAATATCCACCTAATATGGCCCCTGTTATTGCGACACCAAAGGTTTGCAATGTAAAGGGAACAGGTGTAGGAAGTGGAATGCGCATAATAGAAAAAATACACATCATTGCTGCAAACAGGGAAACGAGTACTAAATCTCTAACTTTCATAATTAAATCCTCCTATGTAATTGAATGTTTTGCATAGTCAAGCAGTATACTAATATAACTATAATTAATTACACGTCCATTGTCAACTAAAAAATGATTAAAAGGTTGACAATGACTGTGATGGGGTTTAAGGTGTTGATTTGTAAGAAGAAATAGTGTAAAATAATAAGCCGACATATGTAGAAATGACGGTATTTGGTAATAAGGATATAGGAGGCAATTATGGGTGCTGATGATATAGGATTTGCAGTTATGATGTTAACAGGAACTAGCTTGGCAATGGATGCTTTTGCAGTATCTATTTCATGTGGATTATCATGCAGAAGAACAAGCCGTACCTTACCAATAGCTATGAAAATAGCACTCTATTTTGGTTTTTTTCAGGGGGCTATGATATTACTTGGCTGGGTATTTGGACTGTCATTTAAGGATTTTATATCGGCTTTTGACCACTGGGTAGACTTTGTTTTGCTCGTAGTCATTGGTGGTAAGATGATCTATGATTCAACAGAGGA
>CAYUEJ010000126.1:0-5250 GCA_964442565.1 uncultured Candidatus Epulonipiscium sp. | reverse complement strand
TATATATAAATGATGAATACATAAATGAAACTTATATTGAAAATGAATCATTTACCGAGGCACTCTCATATGGAGAAAACTTTATAGTCCCTGAAGATAAGATTTTCGTAATGGGAGATAATAGATTCCCAGGGGGAAGTAATGATAGTAGGAGTTTTGGAAGTGTATCTGTGGACCAAATAAAGGGAAAAGTAGTACTTAGAATTTTTCCTTTTAACAAAATAAATAAAGCTTTTTAATAATATATGAAGATAACAATTAAATGAGCAGGGAATTGTTATAACGTTTATTTTTATACTTAAAGGGGAATGAGAGGTAATTAGAACTTGGGGAATAATCGAAACTTTAGAATAGGTGTTTTTATAGTAATCGTATTAATAGCTTATATGTTATATACACGGCCTGCCAAGTTGCATGTTTTTATGATCCCGGACAAAGTTGAGATGATGGATGTTTCTATTGATATATTTAAAGAGGGTTTTTCACAACGCAATCAGCAAAGAACATTTATAACAGAAATAGAAAAAATAGAACCAGTCTTAGAGTTCTTAAACAACTATTCATTTAGGAAAAAGATACATAATCCACATGAGGCAGTAGGAGCTAGTCAAAAAGATACGGTTAGAATTATATTTCACTATAGGGATAAAAATGATGCATTTGATATAGATATATTTGAAATTGGCAATGAGGGGAAAATAAGGATAGTACGATCTGTGCATGGGGAGAGCATTCCCTATACAATGGGGTGGATTGGAAAGAATGAGGAAAAGGCTTTGCATAAAGATCTTTCGGAAATATTGAATAATTCATTTGTGAATGATTTTGAATACAAGGTAACAAATCCTTTCGAGGATTTTACTGAATAGGAGGTAGCTTTTAATATGGATAATAATTTTATAAATATTAGAACAGTTTTAGATATTGAAAAGTGGCAACGAATACAAGATGAACTAGCGCTTGTTACAGGAATGGCTATGATAACAGTAGATTATAAGGGTGAACCAGTTACCAGTCATAGTAGATGTAGCAAATTTTGCGAGGCTATGAGAAGTGACCCTAAGATGTCGAAAATGTGTGAGAAATGTGACGCAAGGGGTGGGTTTGAGGCGGCTAGAATAAATGATGTATACATATATCGTTGTCATTCGGATGTTGTTGATGCAGCAGTACCTATTACAGTAGGTGATAAGTATATGGGGGCGGTAATGATGGGACAGGTTATTATAGAAGAACAGATTCCGGAAGAACACGAGTATTTAGAAAAAATTTATAGTACGCCTACAGAATTAGCCTATGACCAAGATAAGATTATCGAATATTTAAATGAACTTCCCAAGGTGTCATATGAGGCGGTAAGTAATGTAGCTAAAATGATTTATAACATAAGCAATTATATAGTTGAGGAAGCTATCGAAAAGTACTACTTAAAAAATGAAAGACAAACTAGCCATAAAGAGATTAATTCGAATACTAGTATTAGTCAGTACGATAGAGATAATTCGATTTTAAGCCCGGCGATTGATTATATGCATCAGAATCTAGACCAAAATCTATCTTTAAAAGAAGCAGCCAGTATGTGTTTTATAAGCCCTAGCTACTTTAGTAGAATTTTTACAAAAGAAATGGGGGATACTTTCTCATCTTATGTATCTAATCTCAAGATGGATAAAGCTAAGGAATTATTAAAAACTACAGATATGCTAATAAGAGAAATCTCCCTTGAGTTAGGCTTTAATGACCAATCCTACTTTATTAAGCAATTTAAAATAAACGAAGGGGTAACACCGGCAAACTTTAGGAGAAATGCCATAAAAAAGATAAAAACCCACAAGATTATCAAATGAGGACAAGATAGTCTTGTTATGACAAGGAAATACAACTTTGGAATTATAGTATAGTATTACTTAATCTAATGGAATCTATGCGCTTATATTGTATAATTGGTACATAAGAAACAAACAGCTTGTTGGTAACAAGAACTAAGGTATAGAATAGGCTGTGATTTAAAACAATATATATAACATATAACCAATAGGAGGTCATACTATGTCAAGAATTATGATATCACCATCGAAATTTATTTTAGGTAGAGGGGAAATGAAAAACCTAGGGAACCATATAGCTAACTACGGTAAAAAAGCATTAATCGTGTCCCACCCAGATGATTATGATAGACAGAAAGATTCCTTAGCAGGGGCGTTTGATAATATTGAAGTAATCAACGCAGGGTTTGGTGGAGAGTGTTCATATAACGAAATAGAAAGACTAGAAAAAATCGTTATAGAAGGTAAAGTAGATGTAGTTGTTGGACTTGGTGGGGGTAAATCTTTAGATACAGCAAAGGCTGTTGCGTTTAAAACAAGTAACCCCGTTGTTGTTGTACCTACTATAGCATCTACAGATGCACCAACAAGTGCACTATCTGTTATTTATACAGAGAATGGAGAGTTTGAAGACTATATGTTCTTTACACATAATCCAGATTTAGTTTTAGTAGACTCAGAAGTTATTGCTAAAGCGCCAACACGTTTTTTAATTGCTGGAATTGGTGATGCGTTGGCAACCTGGTTTGAAGCTAGAGCATGTGAAAGATCAGATGCAAATAACATGTCAGGTGGAAAAAGTACAAAGGCAGCTGTTGCACTTGCAAAAGTTTGCTATGACACTCTTTTAGAAGATGGACCAAAAGCGATAGCAGCGTGCGAGGCTAATGTAGTTACAAAGAGCCTGGAAAATATTATAGAAGCAGCGATTTTACTAAGTGGTCTTGGATTTGAAAGTAGTGGATTAGCGGGCGCACATGCCATCCATGATGGGCTAACAGTTTTAGAAGAAACACATAGTGTGTATCATGGTGAAAAAGTAGCATTTGGTACCATAGTGCAATTAGTACTAGAAAATGCTCCGCAAAGTGAATTATCGACTGTACTAAACTTCTGTAAAGAGCTTAACCTACCAACTTGCTTAAAGGACCTTGGTATTACAGAACTTGACGATGAAAGACTTATGAAAGTTGCTAAGGCGGCTTGTGACCCTGATAATAACATGAAAAATATGCCATTTGAAGTTACACCTGAAGACTTATGTGCGGCTATTCGTGCAGCAGATAAAATTGGAGGTGCAATCTAAATGAAGAAAATTATAAATAACACAGAATCAATAGTATTAGAAATGTGCCAAGGAATTGTAAGTGCCCATCCGGAACTATCACTAACTCCTAGGTACCAAATTGTAAAGAGAAAAGAAATTGATCCGAAGAAAGTATCTCTTGTGTCAGGGGGAGGCAGTGGACATGAGCCAGCCCACGCGGGATTTGTTGGTACAGGAATGTTAACTGCAGCAGTATGCGGAGATGTATTTGCATCACCATCTACAACACAAGTTTATAATGCCCTTGATGAAGTAGCAACAGACCAAGGGATATTACTAATTATTAAAAACTACTCAGGGGATTGCATGAATTTTGAAGCGGCAGCAGAAATGGCAGAAGATGATGATATAAAAGTTGAATGTGTTTATGTAAATGATGACGTAGCTGTGGAAGATAGTCTTTATACTGTTGGAAGAAGAGGCGTAGCTGGTACTATGTTTGTTCATAAAATTGCAGGGGCAGCAGCAGAAGCTGGCAAAGACCTTCAAGAAGTAAAACGCATTGCAGAAAAAACAATTCAAAAGATGAAAAGCATAGGTATTGCCTTAGATTCTTGTACAGTACCTGCTAAAGGTACACCAACCTTTAAGTTGGAAGAAGATGAAATAGAGTTTGGTGTTGGAATACACGGAGAACCAGGTATAGAGCGCCAAAAAATAGCTAGTGCAGATGAAATGGCAAAACAAATGTTAGATAAGGTTCTAAAGGAATTAGATTTTGCTGAAAATAATGACTGTGCTATTATTGTTAATGGGCTAGGTGCTACTCCATTAATGGAATTATATTTATTAAACAATAGTATCACCAAACAGTTAAATGAACGAAACATCAATATATATAAGACTTTCGTAGGTAACTACATGACAGCTTTAGATATGGCGGGAGCATCCATTACAGTACTACAGTTAGATGATGAACTTAAACAGTATCTTGATGCACCAGTACAAACACCAGGATTAAAACAATAAGGAGGCATCATTATGAGTGTAAAGGTTCAAGATGTAAAAAATATAGTAGAAAAATTAAGTAAAATTATTATAGATAATGAAGTTTATTTTTGTGAGTTAGACTCAGTAGCAGGAGATGGAGATTTTGGTATGTCTGTTGCAAAAGGGTTTAAGATTGTACTAGCAGAAATAGACGAAATTGATACAAGTAGCATTTCAGGATTTATAAAAGGGTGTGCAATGATTATTATGGAGCACTGCGGAGGTGCTTCGGGTCCAATATGGGGATCTGCATTTATGGCTGCTAGTAGAAGTGTTAGAGGAAAAGAAGTTCTAGAACTTGAAGATATTGCTAATATGTTTAACGACGCAGCTTTAGGCATTCAAAAAAGAGGTGGTGCCAAGTTAGGAGATAAAACTTTACTAGATGCACTTATCCCAGCAGCTGATGCACTAAAGAAAGCTGCTGAAGATGGCAAGGATTTAAATGCTGCATTTTTAGATGCTACAAAAGCTGCCGAGGAAGGTGCGGAGCATACAAAGACTATTGTTGCTAAAAAAGGAAGGGCTTCTTACCTAGGCGAAAGAAGTTTAAACTATCCAGACGCAGGAGCTATGGCAATAGGTGTAATATTTAAAGAGTTAACTAAGTAAATATATAAACCCAAGGCGCAAGTCTTGGGTTTATATATTTAGCTATCTAATACAAACATTGGGGGGTGAAATGGGATGAATGTAAAAATAGAATATACAGAAAGTAAAAATCTTCTTATAGATAAGATATCTGTCATAGGGGATTTTAATAATTTCGACCCTGAAAAGGGTAAAATGATAAAGGTGAAGAATGGCTGGGTATTTAATCATAATCTTCCTCAGGGTCAATATAAATATAGGTTCTTGATTAATGATGAATTAGAGCTAAACGATCCAGAGGCCAATATTTATTATCCTGATGATAATGAAAAGCTATGGTCGATTATTATGATTAACGAAGACGGGGAAAGGCTTTACAATAATACTAAGTATTCTGTTCATATAGAAGGATATAATATTAATTCAACCTTAGATGAGAAAGTTGAATTGAGTAAGAAGGCTTTTAATATTTTATTAGATACAAAGGTTGTAACAAGATTTGAATTTACACAAATT
>CAYUEJ010000125.1:4150-5300 GCA_964442565.1 uncultured Candidatus Epulonipiscium sp. | reverse complement strand
CAACAGAACCTAAATATTCTATAGCCCCGTATACCCCTTTTAATAATGGATTTTCAAAAAACAATGGCTTTAATCCAATTATATTAAGGGTGAGCCCCGCAAAAATGGATATAAGAATGGCCGATTTAAAGACCTTAATTAATTCTTTAAATCTAAACTTCTCATTGTTGAAATCAAATTGCAAAATGGGATATAATATACACCATACAAATACCTCATGCCCTAAGCCAATTAAAGAAAAAATTGCTAAATTCTCTTCCCCAAATACAATCGTAAAAAGTGGAATTCCTAG
Organism: uncultured Candidatus Epulonipiscium sp.; assembly: GCA_964442565.1. Lineage (GTDB taxonomy): Bacteria > Bacillota > Clostridia > Lachnospirales > Cellulosilyticaceae > JAAYSX01. The sequence goes on along the minus strand of CAYUEJ010000125.1, from coordinate 5,008 downwards.
AAGTCCAAAGCAAAACCCAGATGAAATGTACGGGGTTAATTTATGAGCTATGGGGTTAATTTATGAGCTATGGGGTTAATTTTATTCAAAGCCCTTCCTACTATTAATATGATAGATAATAATAAAATAATTAAAATCGGTATTGCAACTTGTCCTAGTTCAAACTCCATCGTTAGGAAGGTTTTAAATAAAATGGCTGGGAGAGCCAAATTAACCACAACCCCCTTAATCGCTTCAATACCTTCTTTAGATATCAAACTCCCTTTTCGAATTACATATCCTAATGCAAATAGCAATATGATTGGAAGAACCTTACTTAACATCTCCATAGCTTATTCCTTTCCGTAATGTTGCCCTAAGGAAAGTGATACTCTCCTATATAAGAATGAAATGCCTTTAATCTAAAATTCCACAGATTAAAGGCACTAAAACTAATAATCTAACCTAATAACTATATTTTGATTATGATCCCCAAATCTCTCCCCAAAGATATTCATTCCCCCAACATTTTCTGCATCTTCTTTAACACCAATTTTCAAACGCCCATAATCTCCCTCTACAAGTTTAAGGTCCTCGATTTTCCCTTGTCCCACTAGCTTGCCATCAATGAAAGTTCCCTTACTTGTCACTTTCCATGTTTTTAGGATACCAAATTGTGTTGAGCCATCAGACCAAAAAGGTGGATTTAAGACACCTCTTCTTCCTCCAAAATCCCCTGGACTGGTCCATGTCCCGCACTCTATATCATTAATCCACAGGGTAATATCTGAAGGCCAATCATTTTGATAATTAGGCGCTTCTGAACAAATTTCCATAGAAATTTCAATGGAGTTAACGCTCTTTCCTTGGATATCATTG
>CAYUEJ010000125.1:0-4140 GCA_964442565.1 uncultured Candidatus Epulonipiscium sp. | reverse complement strand
GGTATGCTCCGGTTTATAAAAACTCCTTTGGTCATCTTCTGCACCTATAAATATTTTATCATTAACAAGCCCACAAGTAGGTGTAACTTTACAATCCACGTAATTACCAATGGGTATATTAATAAAACTAGTGCTATTAAGATCTATAAATGCAGAGTTGAGTTCTATCCTAATTACTCCCCTTTTAATACTACATAACTTCATAGATCCCCTTGTGCCTGGCTGTAGCTCTGTATGTATCAAGCCTGCTTCTTCTAGTACTTTTACATTCAAGGCCGCCGTTGAAGCGGGAATCTCAAGTTTTTCAGATATTTCATTAACATTTAAACTCATTAAATTTAAAAGTTTTATAATCTCAATACGTACTTCAGATGATAATGCCTTTGCCACCATTGCAAGCTCTTCTTTATCATCTAACCCTAATACTATCTCTTTAGACATACCAATACCCTCTCTGGTTTCCATTTTCCTTCATTGATTTCGCGAATAATGCTAAGATCGACCTTAGGTTGTCTCGCATATGTCAGTAATCCATTAATTTCTTGCTCTACATCCGTAATCTGGGTATATACAAATCCTTGTATTAAGGGGGATTCAAGCATGGCTGATACAACATTATAATAGCGCATAATGAAATCTTCATCGGAATTTGCTGAAGAGTATCCCCAACCCTCCCAATTACCTTTTTGATACGAAATACCTCCAAATTCTGTTACCAGTATTGGTTGTCCCTCATAAGACCAACCTTCTGCAAACATGCCGCGCCCACATTGCCTAGATTCTAAGATACTTTCTAAGGATTTATATCGGTTTAATAGCACATCCTTTTTAGGTTCATAGTCATGAATGGTTAATAAATCACTCTTGGTGTGATCCCATCCATCATTTGATATAACAGGTCTTGTTTGATCTAAAGACTTTGTTAGATAATACATAGCTGCTGCATAGGCCTGCTCATCTTCATTATGCATGACCCCATCGATTCCCCATGATTCATTTTGAGGTGTCCATGCTACGATACAAGGGTGGTTATAATCTCGTTCCACCATTTCTACCCATTCTTGTGTCAGGCGTTTAACATATTTTCTTGAGTACACATAACCCCCTGCAATTTCACCCCAAACTAAAAAGCCCATTTTATCCGCATGATATAAAAATCTCGGGTCCTCAATCTTTTGATGCTTACGAACCCCATTAAACCCCATCTCCTTAGCAAGTCTAATATCTGTTACAAAATCTTCATCTTCTGGAGCAGTTAAAAGGGATTGTTCCCAGTACCCTTGGTCTAAAAGCATCTTTTGATAATAAGGGCGGTTATTAAGCATAAACTTTCCATCTACAATGGATACTTTTCGCATTCCAAAATATGTTCTTACTTCATCTAAAATCTTTGCACCCTCTTTTATAGCTAATGTCATATCAAATAAAATGGGTCTTTCTGGTGTCCAGGTCCACATTTCAAAAAACTGCCACACATTGGAAATCCCTTGGTCGAGGAAAAATTCCCTTTTACCGCGCCCATTGATTACCGATACTGTATCCCTTACTAAAACATCATCCTTAAGGGCAATTTCAACAAGCATCTCAAGTTTTTGGCAACTTGTATCCACCTCATATTCTAAGCTAATCATTTTCTTATCAATATCTGGTGTTAACCATATCTTTTTGATATAAGAGGCTTCTACAGCTTCAATCCATACTGTTTGCCAGATACCTGTTGTCCTTGTATAAAAGATACCTTCAGATTGGGGTAACCAGTACTGTTTACCTCTTGGCAGTTCTAAGTCAAACGTGTAATCCTCTACTCTTAGAGTAATAGTATTATCTTTTTCTAACACTTGATCCGTAATTTCAACTGAAAACGCAATATGTCCCCCTTCATGTGTTTTCACATGGATACCATTAACCCACACATCTGCTTTGTAGTCAACTGCTCCAAAATTCAATATAATACGTTTTCCTATCATATCTTCTGTTAAGTCAAAGTTTCTCTCGTACCACACAATATCATGAACATCTTGATCATTAATTAATGATAGTTCACTTTGATATGTATAAGGTACCATTATTTTTTTATCATATGTTCCATCTACGAACCATTTACTCTTTAGTCCTTGGTCTTCATCATCATATTTAAAATTCCACTGGCCATTCAAATTCATCCATAGTGCTCTCTCCATCTGTGGTCTTGGGTATTCATTTCTTGGTAAGTTCATATAATTGCCTCCTAATAGTATATTATCCTTGTCCAAATTAATTATAAACTTTAGTTCAACATCAATACTACTTTATAGTATAATTTATGTTTTAATAGTTAAAAAATTATTATTTTAATATAAACACTTATTATATATAATAACAGCATTTATGTTGTAATGTATCTGTAGTATAATCTCTTTTTGTAACTATGTCAAACATTTGTGTATTTTCTTTAATTAAGAAATAATGGATCTTTTTATTAAGAATTTTTTAAATATATATGGTGCCCCTGCAATAATCCATATAACAATTATCATATAGCGTAAGGAATCAAATATCATAAGTGATGGCAAAATAAACTTTAAGCCTCCAGCTATGACAATCAATCCCCCTAATCCTAAAGCAACTTTCAATACTTGAACTCCCAGTGATCCTTCCGTCCTAAAAGAAATATATCTACGTTCTAATACTAACCCTATAATAAACCCAATCATAGCTCCCACAGTCTTAACATAGTCACTATCAAACCCTAATATTAATGTACTCCCTATAACCATACATATAAGCACTAACATGGGCATACTTAGTTTTTCAATCTTTTGAAAAATATATTGCCCTACTATTGTACATGCTGCACCTACAAATATAGCGGCCAATACATCTACTGGCCAATGTACCCCTAGATAAATCCTTGATAGGGCAATTAGACCTATCATTATAGGCCCTACATAATATATCCACTTCTCTTTTATATGAATCATCAACGTTATCCAGAAAGTTGTTGCACTTTGGGTGTGACCACTTGGAAAAGAATACCCTGTCGCAGTATGTTTTCGTAGCCCTTCTACTACCCCTAACTCAAAAGGTCGCTGAGCCTTTACCATATTTTTTATAGCACTATTTCCCAATATACTAAAGAGCATAATAAATCCAAATTTTAAACCTATCCTTTTATTAATACACCAGTAGATTGTGGCAATAACTCCTATTAGCAAAACACCCTCTCCAGTAAATGTTATAAACTGAAAAATACTATTTAACGACTCTCCTCGCAAACTTTCTAAAAACTGTAAAATTGATATTTCCCAACTCATTAGATGGCTCCTTTATGTGTTATTCATTATATTTGTATTTTCACTTGTGAAGAAATTAATAAACCGAAGAGGTATCTAATCTATAATACCACAGATTGGAGACATCTAACACAACTAAAAAATTCCCTTATTTTAATAATAAACAAGGAAATTTCTCAGTTTGCATTTTAATAATTGTAGTAGAATAATTGTTTTTATTGAATACAATCTTATAATAGTTTATTACATACAAAAATGCCTGTAATCTATATATTACAGATTACAGGCACCCAGATGTCGGCTCATCGACTTCTTAAAGCGCGAAACGGGATTCGAACCCGCGACCCTCGCCTTGGCAAGGCGATGCTCTACCACTGAGCCATTCGCGCATATTTTATTTTATTAATCGGGGTGACAGGACTTGAACCTGCGGCTTCTTGGTCCCAAACCAAGCGCTCTAGCCAAACTGAGCTACACCCCGAAAAATCGGCAACCATCTACTCTCCCGGTCCGTCTCCAGACAAGTACCATCGACCGCTTACGTCTTAACCGACGTGTTCGAAATGGGAACGGGTGTTTCCCGTAAGCGCATCATCACCGAAAATATTTACATGACCCGTATGGGAATCGAACCCATGATACCGCCGTGAAAGGGCGGTGTCTTGACCGCTTGACCAACGGGCCTTGTTAAAAGATATAACGATTTAAATCTTTTTTTATACCCTCAAAATCAAATATTGAATACTAGAAGTCAAATCAATCATATAAGTCAAACCCTCGGTCTATTAGTATTGGTCAGCTACATGTGTTACCACACTTACACCTCCAACCTATCTACCTCATAGTCTATAAGGGACCTTACTTCTTA